>JBCBZF010000601.1:0-4548 GCA_039815525.1 Bacteroidota bacterium
CCAACCACCCACAAGGTATGGAAGCTGGGTTTGAGGCGACTCATTATTACGACCCGCCCAACCTGACCTTCCCCTCTGGTGCCTATATCTGCGTGGTTGACATTGACAATGAAACTGGCGAGATCAAAGTGCGGCGCTTCGTTGCCATTGATGACTGCGGACACATCATCAATCCGATGATTGTGCAAGGTCAGGTGCATGGTGGATTGACCCAGGGCATTGCGCCGGCGATGTATGAAGAGTTGATCTACGATGAGGAAGGAAACATTCTCAATGGTACATTGATGGATTATCTGGTGCCTACCGCAGTAGAGTCTCCCAGTTGGGAAACGGGCCACACCATTACGCCTTCTCCTCACCATCCAATTGGTGCCAAAGGTGTTGGTGAATCGCCCACTGTAGGTGCGCCACCAGCCATTGCCAATGCCATCGTTGATGCGCTCTCACATCTGGGCGTTACCCATATTGACATTCCGATCACCCCCTTTAAGGTGTGGAAGATCCTCAAAGAAAAAGGCGTTGTAGGCTAAATCGAGAAAGCCTGTTCGCAGGCTCTCTCACCTGTTGAATGAATTGACCGATGAAAGAAACGCAAAGACACAGAGTCAGCTGACTGAATGTTGGTTCATGTGTCTTTGCGTTCAGGTTTAAGTAAATACCAGAATGAAAACGAATATTGAAAAAGTCTTTACCGTTGATCAACCAATCGAAATGGTATGGGACTTCCTGAGTAATCCCAATAAAGTGGTTACCTGTGTGCCCGGGGCCAGCATCACAAACGAGATTGATGACCGGAACTATGAAGGGACGGTTTCCATGAAGTTTGGCCCGGTTGCGGCAAAATACAACGGAAAAATCCTCATTGAGGAATTGGATTCTGTCAACCACAAAATGGTTCTCAAAGGCAATGGCATGGATGCCAAAGGCCAGGGAAGTGCAGACATGGTCATGCACGGAATTTTGTCTGAAAAAGATGGGAAGACTGAGGTTGATTATAAAATGGATGTGACCATCACGGGCAAACTTGCTCAGTTCGGTGCGCGTCTGATCACAGATGTAACCAACCAGGTAGCCAAGCAATTTATCCAGAGTTTCAAGGACCGATTAGCTGAAGCAGAAGCTGCTGCCGCTTCCAGCAATCCTGTTGCCGCCGGAGCCGCAGCTGTCTCAGGTGGCGGATCGACGGTGGCCACACCAGTGGCGGAAGCTTCTGCTGCGCCGCAAGAAAATTCTATCAATGCCTTTGCCCTGATGTGGGCGGTGATTAAAGGCTGGTTTGCCCGTCTGTTTGGCGGATCATCAAGTTGATTGCCGATATGTCGGAACTTCATCATAGCGTTAACAATCCTGAGGCCATCATCGAAGCCTTTGATGGCCTGGGATATGTGACGGACGAAGAATTGGCGACCATTCTTTTTCTGGTTCTCCGGATGCGAAAACCGCTCCTCCTGGAAGGCAACCCTGGAGTCGGAAAAACAGAAGTTGCCAATATCCTGGCTGATTTTCTCCAAACTGATCTGATTCGTCTTCAATGCTATGAGGGCCTTGATGTGAATGCTGCTGTCTACGAATGGAATTATCAAAAACAGCTGCTGTCCATCAAAATTCAGGAAAGAGAAGAGAAAAGCGCCAAAGAGACAGAGGATTATATTTTTGGGGAAGATTTTTTGCTAAAAAGACCACTTCTCCAATCCATTACAGCAAAGGACAAGGCACCGGTGCTTCTCATTGATGAAATTGATCGTGCAGATGAGGAATTTGAGGCATTTCTCCTCGAATTGCTTTCCGCATTTCAGATCAGTATACCAGAAATGGGAACCATTAAGGCAAATCATCGTCCTTATGTGATCCTGACATCCAACCGGACCCGCGAACTGAGCGATGCCCTCAAACGACGCTGCCTCTATCATTGGGTGCATTATCCTGATGCCGAAAAAGAACAGTTGATTGTCCAGAAACACTTGCCGGATATTGATCAGCAACTGGCAGTCAGACTGGTCAAAGTCGTCAATCAGCTAAGAAAGCGGAAACTGGATAAATCTCCCGGAATCGCCGAAACACTCGACTGGGCACAGGGATTACTTGCTTTGGGATTTGATGATCTCACGGTAGAAAGCCTGGAAACATCATTGGGGTGCGTACTGAAATCGGCCGATGATATCCAACGCATACGGCAGGAAGGTCTGGATGCGCTTCTCACTGAATGAAGCAAAGAATTTGTAGAGGCAGCACACATGCTGTCTCTTGCCTGGAATTCCATCGATTGATGGCATAGAACCACCATTGAGGGACGGAAAAACCGGCCATGCTTGTCGTGGCGTTAGCCTAAGGGAGCGCCCCGACACGACAGAAAACGACAGGAAGAAATGCCAGACTACCATCATTTTTCCAATCATCAACACCTGAGCGATGCCATCATTGGCTTTGCACAGATTGCGCGTGAAAATGGATTGAATGTTGGGGTCCAGGAAAGTTTGCTGGCCACTGAATCAGCTACTGTGGGTATGCTGGATCAAAAAAATCACTTTAAATACGCCTTAAAGTCGATATTCTGTTGCTCTGAGGATGAGCACCCGGTTTTTGAAGAGATTTTTGATTGGTATTGGGGGGAAGAAAGAAATGCGCTCAAAAGCAAAACCACTTATAAAAACCAATCAAACATTCAGAAAAAGGGGAAGTCTTCAGTGGTTTTGATGGGTTCTGGTGACCATCAGGAAGGCAAAGAGGAAGATAGTCAAAACGTCTCCGGCGCCAATCAAATTGAACGTTTGCGCAAAACTGATTTCACCCAGCTCGAAGGCATGGATAGTCAGCTCCTGGAAGAATTGGCCCTCAAGCTTTGGCAACAAATGAGTCTCAGAATGAAGCGTAAAATGAAAGCTTCACATAAGCGCGGGCAGCTAGACTTACGGAGGACCATTCGCAAAAGCATCGGGCAGGGAGGGGAACCCTTTGATTTGATGAAAAAACAGCGAAAGCCAAGGCGAAAGCGATTGGTGATGTTGTTGGATGTCAGTGGATCAATGGACAAATACAGCTTTTTCCTGTTGCGATTTTTGGTGGCCCTACGTTCTCATTTTGAACAAATAGAAGCTTTCATTTTCAGCACCAGCTTGGTTCGTATCACTGAATATCTGGATGCCAAAGACTTGCAGGGTACGCTGCGTCGCTTATCTGCCCGCGCAGATAATTGGTCCAGTGGCACAAAAATTGGGGATTGTCTGGCCACATTCAATGATGCACATGCCAAACGTATCCTCAATGGGCAATCTACCGTTGTGGTATTGAGTGATGGCCTTGACACCGGAGAGCCGGAATTATTGGGGCAGGAGCTCCAGAAAATTAAATTGCGGACCCGACAGCTGATCTGGCTCAATCCGCTTAAAGGAATGCAGAACTACGAACCCATTCAACGGGGTATGAGCATGGCATTACCGGAAGTAGACGTTTTTCGCTCTGCTCATAACTTGAACAGCATCCTTGAACTCGAAAAATATCTGATCGATGTTTCGTGATATCATAGAAGAAGCCAAACAATTGGTGGTAGACAAAGAGCCATTTGCCATGGCCATGGTGGTCCGCCGGGAGATTCCCTCCTCCGGTAAACCCGGCGATCGGGCTGTGATCCGCAAAGATGGCTCCATGTTAGGATGGATAGGCGGGGGATGTACCCGTGGCATCATCCTCAAAGAAGCACATGAAGCCATTGCCGAAGGCAAACCGCGTCTGGTCCGGATCAGTCCGAAAGGAGAACTGCTGGATCAGCATGGCGTCAAAGAATACAAAATGACCTGCCACAGCGGTGGCACAGTAGAAGTTTACATAGATCCTGTGATTCCAAAACCCAATGTCATCATTATGGGCAAATCCCATGTCGCGATGGCGCTGAGCAAAATTGCACGCAGCATGGACTATTCAGTGGCCGTCGTCAGTCCTGGCGCCGATGCCATCATGTTCCCCACCGCCAACACCATCATAGATGGCAATCAGCTGGACGAACAAGTCCTTACCCCCAATTCCTACATCGTGGTTTGTACCCAGGGCGAAGGAGATGAAATCGCCATGCAACAGGCCCTAAAAGGCGATCATCCATACGTTGGCTTTGTCGCCAGCAGGAAAAAAGCCAACGCCATTTTCAATTACCTTCGCAAAACCGGTACCCCAATTGAAACATTACAGGCGGTCAAAACGCCATGTGGGTTGGACATCAATGCCAAAACGCCGGAAGAAGTGGCGGTGAGTATTCTAGCAGAGATTATTCAGTACCACCGGGGAGAAGAAAAGCAAAGCGGCCATGGTCTGGATATGACCCAAAACGATGATATTTTCATCAACCCCGTCTGCCAGGTACCAGTACAGAAAAGTTCGGCCAAACACATTATTGAGCATAAGGGAGAGCTGTATTACTTTTGCTGCGATGGGTGCAAAGTCTCGTTCGAAAAAGAACCGGATAAATATGCCCTCGCCAAATGATTCGTAAACGTGAAAGCCGTCAAAAGAACCATACTGGACACCGCAAGAGACATTTTCAATCAGAAAGGATTTGTC
>JBCBZF010001091.1:0-2412 GCA_039815525.1 Bacteroidota bacterium
AAGTGGGCCTATCATTTTAGCGGGAAAAACGACAAATGTGATAAAAAATAGGAATTGGTGAAGGCTAATTTACGGCAACGTTCGGAAAATTAATATATTGGAGGATATTTCGTATAAATGAAAATTCAGATATCACAACCAGCTGCACTGCACGAAGCAGGAAAGAAAAGCCTCAATGAGGACTTTATCTTTCCATTGGAGAATCAGGCGAATGTTGAGGAAAAGCTCTTTATCGTCTGTGATGGTGAAGGTGGTGCCAATGCGGGGGATGTTGCCTCTAAGTTGGTGGCGCTCAATGTTGCCAAGTATTTCGCCAGCAATGCTGTGCAGGGGAAAGTTGATCAGGAATATCTCAGTGATGCTCTCAAGGCGGCTGAAAAAGCCTTATCCGATTATAAGGATGCTCATCCTGAAAGTGCTGACATGGCTACATCGATGGCCATGCTTCATATTGGAGCAGACCAGATCAGTCTCGGTTGGGTAGGGGAGACTGGGGTATTCTATTATGATAAGCGCGCCGGAAAACTACTGGAAGCCACTGATAAAGGGGCTGATGCCACACAACGAATCAGAGGACTGGATCAAGGTGCCACTGTCTCTATGCGCTTCATCCCAATTTCTGACTTACATGAAGGGGATCTGTTTTTTCTGGCGACAAAAGGTGTGCATGAGCAGCTGAGTCCCGCCAATTTGAAAACACTTTTTCAAAGTGGTACAGACGAAGGCTCCGGCCCCGAAACCATGATGAAAGAAATCCATGCCATGAGTAAAGGCTTCACCGAAGCCAATTACTCCTGCTATCTGGTCCAGATTAAAGAGGTAGAGCGCCCCAAAACCGTACATGAAACATTTGCCAGCAACGGACCGAAAGTAAGAACAAACCCTGAACCGGTTTTGGCAAGCGTTGGAACTGCCGCCGCCGCGACTGCTACTACCGGGCCATTTGTACATGAACAGACTGCTGGTGAAGGAGATGATGATCCCAACAGCCGCATGCTTCGCAATCTGACATTCGGTGTATTGGTGGTCTTGGTCATGATCCTTGTTGGAACGGTTTGGTTTTTGAATCGGGGGGTAAAAAGTGGTAAAGAGGATTTTGAACGCTTCATGGCAGTGGCAGATAAAGCTTCTGATAGCCTGGCAGACTACCGACGTGCTTACGCCTTTTATGATAGTGCCTATCGGGTTGCGCCAAATGAAGACGATCGTCGTCTGGCAGAAATTGAGCGCAAAAAGATGCTGGGCATGATCAATGGATTTGCAGGAGAGGAAGAACCGCTGGATAGCCTGCAGTTGACAGCAGAAAGATACCTGGACAATGCAAATGAGTTTTTTGCCCAAGGGAATTATGAAGATGCCCTGAGAAACTACCGTCGTTCAGAGCGTGTCATGGAGCGTGATAAAGTCAGCAACCTGAGCCTTCCCAATGATAAGATTGCTGAAGCCAACCTTCGCTATGCTGACGATCTTTATGCCAGCAATCCCAATGACTGTGCTGGTGTAGCGCCATTCTACAGACAGGCTGTTAGCCTGTATGATGGTGATCCGAACCTGGAGCCCGCCTCTCCAGAAGTCCTGACCACCGCCAAGAATCGCTTGCAGGACTGTGGGGGGCTGCCAAACGCCCAGATTGCATCTGCAGAAGGCGAAACAGTTCCAAAGGAAGTGCCTGATGGATCGGGTACACCTTCTGTAAATGATGGCACTGATCCTGCTACAAATAGCGAGACCAACAATGCGACCAAGCAGGAAAGCGCCAAAACGGCTGCTACCAATGCCCGTAAAGTCGGACCAGCCCCTTTGGCCAGTGCCCGCCTGAATGAGACCCAAAGTGCACCTGCTGCTCGTCTGTCGCGTGGAGCAGACATTGATGATGCCACCATGAGCGAATTACGAAAGGCACTTTCGGAAGGGAAACGCCTCTATGTAAAAGCCAAAACTGACCAGTCCGCCTATACCTATAAACTGAGTGCCGAAAGTCTGGAAAAATCTGAGGCCATTTTGGATGGTTCCGGAGCGTATCTGCTTGGCTATATGTACAATTCGGGTTTGGGAGTGGGCAAAGACTTGGCCAAAGCTTTGAAGTTTTCACAGAAAGCAGCTTTGAAAAATTGGCCCGCCGGACATTATTTGTATGCGCATCTGTTGCTTGAACGTCAAAATCCTAAGGATACCCTCACGGCGAAGGCATCCCTTGAGCGGGCGGCTGGGCAAAATCATCTGGATGCCATTCAAAGACTCCGTACGCTCCGGTAATCTGATGTCTGCATGATTCTTTTCTTGCAATATGTATCAAATGGCATTGACCGCCTGAATGAATGGATCGGGCGTAGCATTGCCTGGCTCACCGCTGCCTTGGTTCTGCTCATTGGCTATGATGTGGTGATGCGTAAGCTATTTGCTTTCACAAGA
>JBCBZF010001235.1:0-1902 GCA_039815525.1 Bacteroidota bacterium
ACGTGGACCTGTGCTTGTCGCTGGCTGACCGCATGGACGGCACGCGCACGTCAATGACTGGACGAATTTGAATTTCTCATGGATCAACAATCAATGCTGCGTAGAATCATGGAACAAAAAAAACAACGTGAAAGCGAAACGGTTCGCATTGTCTCTTTCGAACCAGCTTATCGGGAGGCCTTTCGCTTGCTCAATGAAGCCTGGATTCGAGAGCATTTTACGCTCGAAGACATGGATCGCCAAAGTCTGGAAAATCCGGAAAGTTATATCCTCGACCCAGGTGGGGCCATCATTTTTGCCGTATACGAAGGAAAGGTAGTCGGCACCTGTGCGTTGATCAAAATGGATGATCCAGACTATGATTATGAGTTGGCAAAAATGGCAGTTGATCCCACAGTCCAGGGGAAAGGGATCGGCTATTTGCTGGGGAAGGCGATTTTGGAGAGGGCGAAGGAAATGGGTGCGGATAAGGTCTATCTGGAAAGCAATACCAAACTTCCACCGGCCATCAATTTATATCATAAGCTGGGCTTCAAGCGGGTATCTGGACGCCCCAGCCCATACGAACGCTGCAATATACAGATGGATATAGACCTCACAGGTTTTGGAAATTTGTGAGGTCTGGGGAAGCAGACATTTTTTGCCTCATGTTAGTCGATCTTCCCTCGATTTTTTTTGATCTCACTGCGCCTGGCTTTATCAGTCAGGCGTTTTTCGATGGCGCGACGCGAAGGCTTGGTGGCAATGCGTCTTTTGCGCTTTTCAGTGGCGCGGGCAATCAATTTATGCAGGCGTTTAACGGCTTCTTCGCGGTTTTTTTGCTGGCTGCGGTGTTTGCTGACCTTGATGATGATGACGCCTTCTTTGCTGATGCGTTTGTGCGGAAAAGCCAGAATTTTTTGTTTGACAATGTTCGAAAGGGAAGACGCATGCACGTTAAAACGTAATTGAATGGCGGTTGCCACTTTGTTGACATGTTGCCCGCCAGGGCCGGAAGCACGGATGGCGGTGAGTTCGTATTCACTTTCGGGGATGGTCATCTTAGAATTTTAAGATTAGAGGTTGACTTTCAAATTCTTATCAGCAAATATCCTTGTATAAATTCCGGCTAATTTTAGCTGATTGCCTCCATTTCATATTTTTGTTTTCCTTGCTCCTTTTTTCCCAAAAAAGGAGCACAAAAAAATCAAAACGGGCAAACCAAGGCCAACGCCACTCTCCATCCGCCGCTCGCCCGTTTCATCACAGCCGCACTTTCTTACAGTTCCTCATTTCCCAGAGCAACGATTTAACATCAGCTTTGACAAGCAATAAACCAGATATTTTACCTTAAAGAAGATTCATTAAACCGACGTCAAAGGCGAAACAGGCAATTCGAAAACTTGCGGTTTGCGGGCAATCTGCTTGATGCTGGCTTTGTACTGTGAGCCATTGGCGTATTGTATCCCGTCGATTTTTTGCTGTCCATGATTGAAATGAATGTGGCCAAACAAATGCATTTCTGGTGCGACTTCTTTGACGCGAAGAGAGAGTTGAACCGCACCTTTGTGTTCTCCTTCCGGAGATTGATCGAGAATTTTCCAGGGCGGAATGTGGGTGAGGAGAATATCGGTGTCCACTGGAATCAATTCGGGACGAAAATTGGCATCATTCTGGGCAGAAAATGCCCCCCATATCTTTTTTCCATACACTTCTACCCCACTATCCTGCAAATAAATAATCTCAGCGGGTAGTCGATCTGGGATCAACAGGCGTTCCGTTTCCAGGTTGAAATCATGGTTACCAGCAATGAAAATTTTATGTTCAAAAGGCTGTTTGGCAAACCATTCAATGAACTGATGCACCTGCGTTTCATTTCCTTTATCACATATATCACCAGCATGAATCAAGATGTCTCCCTCC
>JBCBZF010000540.1:0-4975 GCA_039815525.1 Bacteroidota bacterium
GAGAAGCTCGCCAGGGCACTGATCTTGCCATCTTTCACTTCAATTGAACCAGGTGTGTTGACACTTTTGGTGATCCCATGCAAGCTTAATTCACCTTCTACCTGGACTTCATAGACACCATCTTTGGTAAAATCTACCCCGGCAATGTCTTTGATCTTTCCTTTAAACGTAGACTTTGGGAATTTCTCGGACTCTACATATTTCTCATTGAAGTGCTCCTGCATCAGTGCTTTTTCGAATTGAAAGCTTTTCATCAGCACTGCAAAAACCATTTCACCATTTTCGGTATTCAGGATAGAACTGACTTGATTGTTATCCGCTTCAATTTTCTCCAGCGGTGTTTCAGATTCAAATTTGATGTGCCCGGTACGGGTCATGTATTTCTGAGCCTGGAGTGCAAAGGCAATACACAAAAAGCTGAGTGTGAGGATGATTGACTTTTTCATGACAAAAAAAATGTGATTGAGGTTCGTTTGTTGTAAAAGGACTGATTGCAGATCAATTGTTTTGGGCGCCATCTTCTACCCAGGACTGGATTTTTTTGATATTGCATTCCGGCAGTTTGTCCCCACTGGGTGGCATAGCAGAAAACCCGGGTTCATGCGCAATAACACCTACCAGCTTACCATTCTGAGCCGTTACCAGAATATCTGCATGGTCTTCCAAAGGAATGTTGCCAGCCGGGAAGCTTCCACTATGACAACCGACACAATTTGCTTCCAGAATGGGGAAGACTGTGGACACAAAACTGACATTCAACGTATCACAGGCTGTTTCATCTACCACTGGATACAGGTCCTCTTCGTTGTCATAATAGCAGCTCTGCATGAGCACAAGAACCAAGAGAGAAAACACACTGAGTAGTTGGCGTATATTTGATTTCATCCTATAGAGATCGTTGGAGGTTGGGCAAAATATATGTTAAGGTAAAACGCAGCGGTTCAGGTTGACATCCATGAGCATACCAGAACAAAAACCTTTGATGCTCACCTGGGTGCCTACGGCAAGTTTTTGTGCCTTTCCGGCATCGGCTGGTTGAAAGGCGCAATTCACGCCCAGCATTTCACCGTCTTCGCGCAAAGAAACCACCACGCCGCCATCACCCGTTTCATTGATTTCAGCTACCGTACCCTTCACCTCAATGATCTTATCCACATATTTCTGGTTGGCACTGTTTTCATCTTCAGAGAAAGCGGCCAGCACTTCAGGGACAGACATCTGAAATTCTGCGTCCAGTTGATTGACATCAGCATGGGGTTTGAAATACATCGTCCCACCGATGGCTGCCGCAGCTAAACCGAGGATGAGGATGATGCCGATGATGCGTGTACTTTGCTTTTTCATGCGTTCTTATTTCGCTTTGACAATACTAAATACGGGCTTCCTGCGCAGAAGGCGAAAGCAGATGTACCGAATCGGGAAAAAGTGAAACTGAATCGGACATGGCCGGACCGAGTTGGAAAAAGCCGAAAAAATGCTGCATTGAAGCCAAATAAATTCGAAATTACAGGATGAACTTTTCGACCAAACAACTACTCTACGGACTTCTTATCCTCTTGATCCCCAGCCTGGGCCAGGCCCAGCAAAGAGGGGACATATTTGCCGCCGGCAAAATCCTCACTTACACAAAAACCCAATTATCACTGATCTACAGCCTCAATGGTATTCCGACCTTTGTGGCACCGATAGACTATGAAGTAGATGCCTACAAAGTCGTTTACTACACGCTTAATACGCAGGGCGACAGCCTGGTACTCGCCTCCGGGCTCGTCCTTTCCCCCAGTGGTGGCTGTGAACTGCCCCTGATGCTGTATTGCCATGGGACAGTCTATTATGATGACGATGTGCCTTCCGAATTGCCTTTGGAAAGCATCATTGGTTTGCCATATGCCGCCAACGGATACATGGTCTGTATGCCCGACTATCTCGGTTTGGGAGAATCCGCTGGACAGCACCCTTATATCCATGCCAAATCCGAAGCCACCGCTTCAGTGGACATGATGCGTGCGGCCCGCAATTTGGCGGCTGATTCCAGTATTACCCTCAACAACCAAAACTTTGTAACCGGCTATTCACAGGGTGGACACGCTGCTATGGCTGCCTTTCGTGAATTAGAACAACAACATACCAATGAATTCACAGTAACCGCAGCGGCCCCAGCTTCGGGACCTTATGATATATCAGGGACTTCCCGCGACAGCTTGCTGGCCGAGCGGGCGACCCGTCCCTTCTACATGGGCTATATCATCCTTGGGTTGCTCGAAGCCTATCCAGACATCGCTGCCAATTATCCTGACCTCAACCAGATCCTGGTAGAGCCCTATGATACTCTCGTACCACAATTGCTGGACCGTAGCGGACCGCAGGTAAGCGGCACCCTGCCAGACACTGCGATTTATATGCTGCAAGACAGTGTTTTGCAGGCCGTCAGAACGGACAACCTCCATCCTTTCAATATTGCCTTTCGGGACAATGACCTCTACGACTGGGTGCCCAATGCTCCTTTGAAGATGTATTACTGTGAAGCCGATCAAGATGTCTCTTATATCAACTCGGTTGTTACCGACAGTGCCATGAATGCCAATGGGGCCATCGATGTAGAAGCACTGAGTGTCGGTGCCAATCTCGACCATGGTGGATGTGTCGGGCCTTCAATTATTCAAGCGAAATTTTTCTTTGATACCAAACGCATTGTTTGTACGCCTACCTCAGTCGATGATGCCTTTGAAGCGGGGCTCAGCCTATCGCCCAATCCAATGCGGACGAGCAGCCGGCTTGACCTCTACGGTTTCAGAGAGCAGATACAAGCCATTCAACTCATCGACATCAATGGCAGGCTCATTCGCACCTATGATGCACCCAATGCCACAGAGCTCGTCATTGAACGGGGTAATCTCGCCTCCGGATGGTACAATGTACAAGTGATTGGTGAGAAAATGTATCAATTACCGGTTTGGGTTCAATAGACAAATCGAATCATTTTCATACAGCCCGCTCCTTGACCGGATCGGGCTTTTTCTTTTGGGGAAAGAAGGAGAATCTGTAATTTCCGCACACACACGTCAAAGCATACTTCACCTTTTATTCACCACCAAAGAACTGAGACCATGAAGCTCTCCCAATTTTTCCTTTTGTTCAGCCTTGCCTTTATGATTGCCTGTGGAGGAGAAAACACCGAACAAGCGCCATCAGCAGAGGCGGCTGCAGATTCTCCGGAAACAGAAGCCTCTGCCGCATCTGCGGTACCTGCGCCTGCCGCTAAACAAGCCATTTGTCTGTGGCCTCAGGTAGGCTTACGAGACAAAGCAGGGAGAAAAGACGCTGAATATCTTACTGGTATCAGTTTTGGTGAAAAAGTTGAACTACTGGGAGAATCGGTAGAAGTGGCTGAGGAAAAACGCACCTACATCAAAGTGCGCCTGAGTGATGGCAAAGAAGGCTTTGTCAATTCTTATCTCTTCGCAGAAGATGCAGAGCGCATGGTCGCCACCAGCGAAATTGATGTCTACAAACGCCCTGATCTCACCACTTTCAAAGGGGATAAGATCAAGCGGGGACAATTGGTCGCCTTGACCAACAATCAGGAAGGCAACTGGACTGAGTTGATGGCGCTGGAAAGAAAACCATCCGGCTGGGTACAGAGTACCGACAATTTGAGCAGTGATGAGATTGACGTAACTGTAGCCGTCTTATATGGACGTGCCATGCAGCAAAGCGGTGCCAAACGCCAGAAATTACTGGATGACATTGCTGCCAATAGCACCTTTGCCGCTTCCGGCTTGATGGACATTGTGGATGGTGCCCGCGAACAAGCAGTTGCCCGCGCTGCTTTGCCGGACAATCAAATGTATATCACTGCCACCAATCTCAACGTACGCTCCGCGCCTGATACAGAGGCTGACAACGTCGTTTTCAAACTCGGTGATGGCGATATCGTCGATATCATTGAAAGAGGAGAGCAAGTTGCGATCCGGGACATGAATGACTATTGGTACAAAATCAGCTACCAGGGTCAGGAAGGTTGGGTGTACGGTGCTTTCACTTCGAAAAAGTTATAGCGGATAGAGCATATGGCGTAAACCCTTGCTTGGCATGATTTCATTTCGCGCCTATCACGCCCATGATTTCCACTGGATCAACTCGCTGGTTGAAGCGAATATGGCACCCTATTTTTCACAGTATCAGGTAACCTGGTCGCCTGCATATTATCAGGACAAGCTGGAGCAGGGCGAAGTTTGGATTGCTTTATGTAAAGGCGAAAAGGCTGGTTTCTTTCACATGAGTGAGAAAAATGGGCAAGCCTACCTCAATGGCATTCAGGTAAAGCCACATTTTCAGGGCCAAGGCATCGGACAACATATGATGGTCGCAATTGACCGACTCAGTATGGCGAAAGCTTACCAGGAGTTGTGGCTCAAAGTGTACCACAACAATCCTATTCGTCTTTGGTATGAGAGGTTGGGATTTTCCATTGAAGCAAAACTGCCACATCAATTTCTCATGAAAAAACTGCTCTCCTAAACGGGAAATGCTTTGGAGAAAGCAAGATAAGGCATACCATGTCTCTCTTATCAAAATCCGGTTACATGCTTGCAACGCGCCTCATCTTACTCTTCTGCCTCATTGGGTTGCTTGTCAGTTGCTCCAGTCCCAAGTCTTTTTCCAGGCAAAAACCCATCAACATCCCCTACACATACTGGTGGGCAGACGATGGCCCTTTTATTGGCTTGTGTGGCAGGAACTATGCCTTCGCGGCCAGAGGAAAGCTTCTCCATATCGGGAAGCTTGATTCACTGTCCAATGCTTATTTCACTGCCCAACAAGGCAGTATCCACATTCAGGAGGTTATGGTATCAGGAGGAAACATTCATACTCGTAACAGAAGATCAGGACCTCATCCCCCTTTTTAAGTGCGCTGCCAGCAAAACAATCGCTCCTGATCACACTGCCAGTTTGAATGTTTCCTCCTGATACC
>JBCBZF010000660.1:0-4199 GCA_039815525.1 Bacteroidota bacterium
CCCGCTGGTGGTCCGAAAGCTCAAAAACATTGAAATCAAGGCCAAACTGATCGTTGAGGGCTTTATCACAGGTATGCACAAAAGCCCTTATCATGGGTTTTCAGTCGAATTTGCGGAGCATCGCCCGTATAATGCAGGGGAGTCGCTCAAGGCAATTGACTGGAAGGTGTATGGGAAAACGGGCAAACTGTTTTCTAAAAGATATGAAGAGGAGACCAATCTGCGTTGTCAGGTGGTATTGGATGTAAGCGATTCGATGCGCTATCCTCAAACCGGCATGACCAAGCTGGAATATGGAGCCTACCTGTCCGCAGCCCTCCAATATCTGATGATTGGTCAACGGGACGCAGCTGGCATGACCCTCTTCGATGAAGAAATCCAGTTTTTTGCACCTGCGAAGTCCAAGTATTCCTGGCTGATTCCGATTTTCAAGAAATTGGAGGAAGTGGCCGCCAGCACCGAATATTTCACCCATAAAACCGCAACCGTTAAAGTTCTCCATCAAATCGCTCGCAAATTTCCGCGCAGAAGTCTGGTGGTCCTGATCACGGATTTATTCAATCCGGGTGATCAGATGGACGACCTGTTCAAGGCATTGCAACACCTCAGACATGAAAAACACGAAGTGCTGGTTTTTCACCTGCTGGACAAGGCAACTGAACAGGACTTTTCTTTTCCCAACCGACCAGTCATCCTAAAAGATCTCGAATCAGGAGAAAAGCTCGAAGTTTCTCCTTTACAAATCCGAGACCAATATCAAAGCCTGATGAAGGACTTCCAGAAACGTTTTAAGCAAAGATGTTATGAGTTCAAGATCGATTTTGTAGAGGTTGACATCCAAACCTCTTATGAAAAAGTTTTGACTGACTATCTTGTAAAACGTAGAAGTCTTAAATGATCGTTATCCATGCACACAACTCCTGTTTTATCAATCCTCTTGCTTTTTCTCTTTAGCCTTCAGACTTCCTTCGCACAAATCCAGACCAGTTCTTATAATTCGCAGGCCAATGCCCTCTATGAATCAGGGCAGGAAGCCAACAAAGAAAAGCGATATAAGGATGCCAAGGCACTCTATCAGGCGGCGCTACGACTAGATCCAAGCTTCGTGAATGCCATGGATGGAATGGCAAGCGTTTACTTTGTCAATGGCCAACTGGACAGTGCCATTTATTTTCATCAGGCATCCATCAAGGTAAATCCCAGACACCTGCTGGCCCACCAAAGATTGATTGCAACCTATCTGAAGCGTGGCAATTATGAGAACGCGATTCAGGCCAATCAAGAGGTTCTTAAACAGTTTCGCAACAATCCACGGATCTATGCTGAGACTTTATTTGGGATGGCCAATATCTATTTTGGACAAAAAGATTACCGCAGCGCGCTCCCATTGAGTGAAGAAGCCATGCGTATTTATCTGGATGGAGAGCAAAGTGAATCAGCCGCACAGGCGCGCCTCTTGGCGGCTAAATCACACATGAATCTGGCCAACTATGAACTTGCTATCCGATATTTTAAGGCTGGCCGGAAATATTTTGGCAATCAGGCATTTCATCACTACTATCTTGGCTTCTGTTATCTCCGTTCAGGCAAAACAGATAAAGCGGATGATTATCTGCGACAAGCTGAGCTTATGGGATACCAGATTCCGCCCTACATCGCAAAAGAATGGCAAAACTGATTGGCGTAGTTGGCTTGATATTCCTGTTGGGTTTCCCGCTTCAGGCTGATGCTCAGTCTCAGGAATGGAATATTCAGGTTGTGGTCCCAATCAGCGACCCTTTGGGGAAGCGGGAAATTCACCTTGCACGCTATCAACATCTCCATGTGATTCTCACCAATCTCAGCCGCGATACCAAACGGATCTGGAAAGACTGGAACACCTGGGGGTATTTTAATCTGAGACTTGAATGGATGGACGCGCAGGGTATTACCCACAAAATCAATCGGACCACCCCCAAAGCCTGGGACGGAGATTTTCCTGATTTCTGGACCATTCCACCAGGAGAGAGTCTCGTTTTGAACGTTGACATGAGTTCAGGCCGCTGGAATGGTTTTCCCGATCTATACGGTGAATCCATTCCAGCCAGCCTGAAGGCCATTTATGAAAACAAGCCCGACGAACTTTCCGCAGATTTTGGAATCTGGACCGGAAGAATGATCAGCTCGCCGGTAGAGGTTGTCTTCAAATAGACAATTTGCCCACCGCTTTCAAGCGTTTGAACACATAAGCGCCATGGGGCGCATCCTGCAATTCAGCCGTTAGATCCTGTCCTGCCCAGTGGCTGTAATGACGCCCGTTCAACCAGTGTCGACTGTCCGTCACATCATAAATCACGCCTTCAAAGGCAACCCAGATTTCATCCCGGTCCTGACCGTTTCGTAGCGCAAGTTGAGAGCGGGTGTATGTCTCTTCCATTAGGCAAATGCTTCCTGCCGTACCAACTCCAATCCGATCTGGACCGCATTGGTCGCAGCACCTTTCCGCAAATTGTCGGCGACAACCCACAGATTGAGGGTATTGGGCTGAGATTCATCACGCCGAATCCGTCCTACAAAGACTTCATTGCGGCCATGCGCATCTTTGGGCGTAGGATAGACTTGATTGTTGACGTCGTCCATCACGATGATACCGGGTGTTTCGGCCAGCAGTTTTCGCACTTCATCCAGATCAAAGTCTTGTTCAAACTCCACATTGATGGCCTCTGAATGCCCTCCGATCACTGGTACACGCACGGCAGTAGCCGTAATGCCAATGCTGTCATCTGCGAGAATTTTACGGGTTTCATGGACAAGCTTCATTTCTTCCTTGGTGTAATCATTGTCAAGGAAAATGTCGCAGTGGGGAATGCAATTGAGGTCAATCCGGGTAGGATATACCGCTGCGACTTCTGCTTTGCCTTCCCGTTCTCCAAACAACTGATCAACCGCAGCTTTCCCGGTTCCGGTCACACTCTGGTAGGTCGAGATGACCAAACGTTTCATTTTATAAGCAGCGTGCAATGGTGCCAGCGCCAGTACCATCTGAATGGTTGAACAATTGGGATTGGCAATGATCTTCGCATCTTTGATGCTTCCCATATTCACTTCCGGCACCACCAGGGGTACATTCGGGTCCATCCGCCATGCTGAGGAGTTGTCGACAACGACAGTCCCTACTTCAGCAAAGCGGGGCGCAAACTCTTTGCTGGTGCTTCCCCCAGCAGAGAAGATGGCAATGTCAGGACGAGCAGCGATGCCCTCCTCCATGCCGACGACCGTATAGTCCTTTCCCTGATAGCTGACCTGTTTACCAACGGAGCGAGCCGAAGCGACAGGAATCAGTTCTGTCAATGGGAAATTCATCTCCTCGAGTACCCGAAGCATCTCGGTGCCCACGAGGCCGGTTGCGCCTACTACTGCAACTTTCATAGCAAGATTATTTGAGAATTTGATAAAAAAGTGGGTTGAAATTAAAAAATCCCGAAGACTTTCGCCTTCGGGATTGACATATTTTCGATCAATGTGAGAAGGCTAGACAAATGGTTCTCCATGTTTTGTCTTCATATCGCTCACAATCTGTTTGATAAACTGCTCATCATCTTTCTTACAAATCAACAGTGCATCATCGGTGTCAACCACGATATATCCTTCCAAACCTTTCACCACGACCATTTTGCCGTTGTGGGTGGTCTTGATCATGTTGTCAAATGAGTCATATACAACGGCATTGCCATGGACTGCATTTCCGTGCATATCCGGGCTGGTATTCTGATGAACAGATCCCCAGGTTCCCAGATCACTCCAGCCAAAATCCGCAGGAATAACGTGTACATTTTCAGCCTTCTCCATGATCCCAAAGTCAATGGAGATGTTGGAACAAATGCCGTACGTCTCACCGATAACGTCTTTCTCGGAAGCTGAATAATATTTATCCGAGATTCCATCAAATAGGTCGGCCATATCCGGCAGAAATTTGGAGAATGCTTCAGTGATGGTTTGGGAAGAAAACAGGAAAATTCCTCCATTCCAGACATAGTCGCCACTTTCCACAAACTGTTTGGCGACTTCCAGTTCCGGCTTCTCGGTAAATGTCTTTACCTTAAAGTAGCCTGTTTGCGCCTCATCTTCGATGAACTGAATATATCCATATCCAGTATCGGGACGGGTCGGTGTAATGCCGAGTGTCATAATGATATCTTGCTCAGCACATACTTTCAACC
>JBCBZF010000252.1:0-7425 GCA_039815525.1 Bacteroidota bacterium
AATACTACTCCGACGATATTTTTCCCAATATCATGTACATCTCCTTTGACGGTTGCCATCAATACCTTGCCTGAATTACGGATGCCAGCGTCTTTTTTATCCTCCATGAAGGGCAGAAGATAAGCCACCGCTCGTTTCATCACCCGGGCACTTTTGACGACCTGGGGCAAAAACATTTTTCCCGCACCAAAAAGATCGCCCACAATGTTCATCCCGGCCATCAGTGGACCTTCAATGACATGCAAAGGCTTTTCTGCGGCCAGACGAGCGGCTTCGGTATCTTCTTCGATATAATCCACAATTCCCTGAACCAGGGCGTGGCTGAGGCGATCTTCAACTGGCAGCTTGCGCCATTCGAGATTGACTTCCCGCTTTTTGCCATTCTGCTTCACCGTCTCGGCAAATTCCACCAGACGGTCGGTCGCGCCCTCGTCGCGGTTGAGCAGCACATCTTCGACATGCTTCAGCAGCTCCGCCGGAATGTCTGCATAGACTTCCAGCATACCCGCATTGACAATGCCCATGTCCATGCCGGCTTTGATGGCATGATACAGAAAGGCCGAGTGCATGGCTTCACGGACGGTATTGTTGCCGCGAAAGGAAAACGAAATATTGCTGACCCCACCACTGACTTTGGCGTGGGGAAGGTTCTGTTTGATCCAGCGGGTGGCTTCAATGAAATCCACCGCATAATTGTTGTGTTCTTCGATACCGGTGGCGACGGCGAAGATGTTTGGATCGAAAATGATGTCGTGTGGGGCAAAACCTACTTCATCCACCAGAATGTGATAGGCCCTTTCACAAATCTCGGTTTTGCGCGCAAAAGTATCGGCCTGACCTTTTTCATCAAAAGCCATCACCACCACCGCCGCACCATACTTCAAAACGAGGCTGGCTTGCTTAACAAATGCGTCTTTTCCTTCCTTGAGAGAGATGGAGTTGACAATGCCTTTGCCCTGGATACACTGCAAACCCGCTTCAATCACTTCCCATTTGGAGGAGTCAATCATGATGGGTACCCGGGCAATATCTGGTTCAGCGGCCAGCAGATTCAAAAAACGAACCATGGCCGCTTTTGAATCCAACATGCCTTCATCCATGTTGATGTCAATGATCTGCGCACCGCCTTCCACCTGCTGACGGGCTACAGAAAGGGCTTCGTCATATTTATCTTCTTTGATCAGGCGGGCAAAACGACGGGAACCAGTGACATTGGTCCGTTCGCCCACATTGATGAAGTTGGTGTTTTCGGTCATTTTCAGTGGCTCCAATCCACTGAGCATCGAAACCGGCTCAATCTCTGGTAATGCACGTGGCGTGGAGCGGGCGGCTGCTTCAGCAATCGCCTGGATATGATCTGGCGTACTGCCACAGCATCCGCCGACAACATTGACGAGGCCATCAGCCATATACTCACCGATCAAGTCTCCCATCTCATGGGCCTGCTGATCATACTGACCAAATTCATTGGGGAGGCCAGCATTGGGGTAGGCACTGACCATGATCGGTGCAATGCGGGACAAATCCTTGACGTATTGTTTGAGCTGTGTCGCACCGAGGGCGCAATTGAGGCCCACACTGAACATATCAATATGTGAAATAGATACCCAAAAGGCATCTACAACCTGACCGGACAAGGTACGCCCACTGGCATCAGTGATGGTGCCAGAGACCATGATCGGCAGGTTTGGGAGATTGCGTTCTTCCTTGATTTGTTCTACGGCAAAAAGAGCGGCTTTGGCGTTGAGGGTATCAAAGATGGTTTCGACCAGCAAAAGGTCTGCGCCTCCATCCAGCAGGCCACAGGCTTGTTCATGATATGCTAAGCGGAGATCCTCAAAAGTAGCAGCCCGATAACCTGGATCATTCACATCCGGTGAAAGAGAGGCCGCGACATTGGTTGGTCCCATTGCCCCCGCCACAAAGCGTGGTTTATCCGGGTTCTGTTGGGTGAATTCGTCCGCTGCTTCACGGGCCAGACGGGCCGATGCCACATTCATCTCATACGCCAGGTGCTGCATCTCATAGTCAGCCATGGCGATGGTGGTGGCACTGAAGGTATTGGTCTCAATGATATCCGCCCCGGCCTCCAGATATTGTTTGTGAATATCCCGGATGATGTCGGGTTGGGTGAGAGAAAGCAGATCATTATTGCCTTTGAGCTGGCCGGGATGATCTTTGAAACGCTGACCCCGAAAGTCTTCTTCCTGCAGCTTATGCCGCTGAATCATGGTACCCATGGCGCCATCCATGACGAGGATGCGCGTACGGGCTATGTCTTGTAAGCGTTGTTTGGTATTGCTGGACATAGGTGATTGTTTGGATGACATGCTACTGGGGGACAGCATGTTGGATTACGTAGAACGAAGCCCAAAGTTAAGGATCAGGCGGGGAATGAGAAACATTGTAAGAAGAGAAGATGTGTAAGTTTTGACGATTTCCTACATGATTCAGGTAGGGGAGGAGAAAGGGAAAACGGTCGGTTGGGCGAGACGCAGATAATCTTCTACGGACATAATGACTGAATGTGTCAAAGAACCGGCGTTGAAAGCGATGCGTTCGTTTTGCACAATCGACTCATCTACATACAGACTGTAGTTCATAATGGGGCGACCAAAAGGAGGAACTGACCCTGGAACCAGCCCGGTTTGATCCATCAATTCTGCGGAGGTTGCAAAACGGAGTTTCTTTACACTGAAATATGTTTTGATCGCAGAAGAGTTGAGTTTGCAGGCTGCGCTGAGAACAAACAGATGAAATTCTTTGTTCACTTTCAACAACAAAGCTTTCCCACCAATCTCCAGTGCCTCTCCTCTTACGCGAGCAGATTCCTCTGAAGTAAGAGTTGGTTCATGCGAAAGACTGCGATACGTAATTTGTTGTTCGTCCAGGAAGTGAAGAATCTTTTCCAGCATAATTTCTCAGGATAAAAACGATCTGAAATATACGTAAATGAAAGCGGGTGGGGATTTTTCTTTTTTTCAACCCGCTGGATGTTAAGGGTATGCAATAAGTACGGACATGGGATGCAGTGTCCGTATCTTTTCCAGAAGATTTCCCATTCGGTATAACAAAAAAATCCGTCCCCAAAGGGACGGATTTCTTAGACAATTGGTAATCGTATGATTTATTCTGATGGGTGTGTTGACTATTCTGTGATGACAATCCGCTGACTGGTTGCAAAGTTCTGGTTAGACATGCTGACCAGGTACATCCCTTTGGGAAGACTTTCGGTCGGTAAGTCAAAGCCATTGCTTACATCGCTGGCCTGCAGATTCTGCTGATAGAGCGTTTGACCAGTCATATTCACAACGCGCAGTTCCATGGCATCACCTGTTTCATTGGTGAAATCGATATGAATGGGTTGGTTTCCACGTGAAGGATTTGGATAAGCATGCAGTTTGACCGTATTGCTACTTACTACACTCAATTCAACTGAACCGCTCCATGAGAAACTACCATTGAGATCGACTTGCTTAAGACGATAGTAGATCGTCTGCTGCTGAAGGTTGGCAACATCTGTGTCGCGGAAACTGTAGCTATTGGCACGGACGCTGGTTCCTGAACCAACAACCTCCCCAACCGTCTGGAAGATAATGTTGTCAGTAGAGCGCTGCACTTCGAAGTGGCTGTTGTTGACTTCGTTTTTGGTTACCCAACGAAGCAAACCATGTCCGCCAAACATTTCCGCACGCAGGTCTTCCATTTCAACCGGCAGAATGTTGTCGACTGTTACTTTGATGATCGCCTGATCACAGCATCCACCTGTTTGGCAAACTTCATAGAGGAAAGTGTGTGATCCATTGAAGCCCGGTGCAGGGGTGAAAAGTATTTCCCAGGTATTGGTATCAATGACGGCCGTTCCGACATTGGCGGGTGGCGTAGTCAGCAGACGCAGGCTGGAAGCAATCAAAGCTTCACCATGTGAGAGGCTGTAATCATTTGACAGCACACTGATCGGATAATCGACCGATGTAGGCAACATGACGGCTTCATCGTCCACTGCAACCGGAGGCTGCACGCCGGAAACCAGCTCAGAAAATTCGATGTCATCAATGGCGAGGTCATTGCCTTCACCACCAAACTTACCGTTGTTGAGGCTGATGCTCAGGATGCTGTCGCCAGCTGGTACGGTGTAGGTAAAGGCATAGTATTCCCAGCGACCGCTCTGCGGCAGATCCGGCGAGATGCCGATCAGGTTGCCATTGGCATAATATTCAAAGTTGGGCTTTGATTTATTGGTATTGGTGTTGAGGTTCATGAACCATGCACCGAAGCAATATGTCTTGCCAGGCTCGACTTTCACATCCGAACGCCAGATTGACATAGAATTGTTGGTACCGTCAGGATTGCTGTCTGGAAAATCCGCGACGAGCATTTTTCCTGAACCATCAGCCATGGTGTGGTCATTGGATACCCACTCAAAATAGCAGAGATTGGGATCTACCTGAACGGTGATGCTGCCCCAGAGATCAGATGTCTGGGCCGGAGGGCAGGCAACCACACCAAAATCAGTGGAAAACCCCTGAATTGGATTGTTGGGATCAATAATGTCTTGTTCAAAGTTGCCGTTGGCAACCAGGTTAGGGCCTTTACAGGCACCTGGTCCACACTGCGCCTGGAGGCCAGTGATGCCAATGCTACTAATGGTGGTTGTTAATACGAGGGTCTTGAGCGGAAGAGGATCAGATAATCTGGAAAGCAGGTTGCGGAAAGCAGATACAGAAAAACCCATTGCAAAATGTCTAAGTCTAAATCATACGGTAGATAAAAACGGTGGATGTGAGCTTGGATGCTTGCCAAAGTTCAAATAGCGTACCAATTCCGCTGAGATTGTCCATTCATCCGGGCATTCCAACCGTTCATTCTTGGCTGCTAACCGTTGATCGCAGAATGCAGATGTGGGTATTTCCATCCGCAAAATAAGAACGGTTCAATGAATCTTTTAAATCATCGAAATGAATCGTTTGGTTTTCAGCCATTTACGAACTTCGGAATGATTCACGAATTGCGAAAAAACCGGTTTGAATTGTGCCTTTTTGAGCCCTGAATGGGGTGGGGGGAATGGTAGATGTAAGAGAAAAAAAAAATTGTAAAAAAAAATACATGCCACAGATCCTCCTTCATGTAAGAGGTGTCACAAAAAGTGTCACTTTCTGTATAGGTCACTAAACAGTTCATCGGTCCGAAAGATTTGATTTTGCGTTTATTTCGCCTTTTTGGCTCAAATGGCCACTTTTGAAGTGGATGCCAGTAGCGAAAGAGACTGGGATGAAAGGATTCTTCTGAACCGAAGCATTGTCAGATGTAAGATTTTGAAAGAAAAGTGAAAAAAAAGAGGGCATCGCTGCCCTCTCCATGTGTTATCACACGCGATCAATGTCTTTTTATCAGTCTTTGACGGTGATGCTTCCCTCACCTTCGAGTCTTACATCGTAGCGATTTGCCAGCTCCAACATGCGTCGATACATGCGCTGATCGACCCGCCGCCCATAGACCTTCATATAATTCTCACCGATTTCAATGCGGACCTCCCGGTCATCTCCATCGATATAATCTGCTCTTTCGAGTTCTCGCAACAGAGAGTTGTGGAATGCACGGAAGTTTTCAGTGTCATTGTCCCGCACGGCACGTTCTTGTTCAATGGCCATGCGTAATTGTTCCTGAGCCTCGCGTTGGGCTTCCATCTGGATTCGTACCTGCTCGCGTTGGACTTCCCGCTGCGCCCGCATCACTTCGCGTTGGATGCGTGCTTGCTCACGTTGTACTTCCTGCTGCGCCCGCTGAGCTTCCATCTGTGCCCGCATGACTTCTCGTTTGATGTCTTGTGCATTGATGAGCTCTTCATTGCGGAGACTACGCAACATTTCTCCTTTTGCTTGCTGCATGTCGAGAAGACTGCGTTCTAAAGTCCGCATTTCATCCAGGAGTCCACCTGTACTTCTGCCTTCTGCTGTACGGTCAGAAAATTCTTCCGCCAATTCTTCCAAAGCATCCTGTAAACCTTCCACCTGATCTTCATAGCCTTCAGCGTATTCCTCCCGTGCTTCTTCAAATGCCTCTTCATATTCTTCCATGCTTTCCTGATAGGCTTCCATTTGCTCTTCATACGCCTCACTCCAGTCTTCCATGGCTTCTTCATAATCTTCCATGGCTTCCTCATAAGCTTCTTCAATTTCTTCCCGCTCCTCATCACTCAGATTTGCATCATTGAGTCTGAAAGGTGGCTGAGGTGGTGCAGGTGGATTGGCTCTCATCGCCGGTACCGGAGGCAATGGTGGTCTGGGCTGAGCCGCAGGTGTGGGTGGTGTTGGCGGTAATGGTGGCCGTACCTCAGAAGGAGAGATTCGACGACCATCCCGGAAATAATATTCTCGTGAATAGCGTCTGCGAGGCGGACTGTCGACCACGATTGGTGCCAGTACCGGGCGAATGTCAGTGTTAAACTCAATGACACCCATCACCGGCGTAGCGGCTGGGATGGCTGAAGCCAGAACGGGTAGAGGAGACGCGGCTGCTGGTAGGACCTTTGCTGGCAAAACGACAGGCTCCGCTACGAATGTGATTGCTTCCGGTGCAACAGGCTCTTCAATGTAAATACTGGGCAAGCCTGCTTCAGGGGCCGGGACCAGGACTGCGACTGCTGGTCCACTGACCTGCGTACGGTTTTGGGCGTCAGTCTTTTGGGGACTGATCATGGCCATCATACCCATTGATACCAGGAGCAGGAGGGCAAATGCAGAGCGATTTTTTTCTTCTGATTCAATCTGATGGGGAACCACCAGACGCTTGATGCGGTGAAACAGGTGCTTGCGGTGGCCAAGAAATCCCATGGCGAGGGGCGATTGTTTGATGCGTTTTTCTTCCATTTCAGTAAGAATTCTGGCATATCCAATGGCATCGCCGCAGACTGCCACTGCGACATCGTCGCAGCAGTGTTCGCGCTCATCGCGTAAGCGGGATGATATCCACCAGTAAGCCGGATGATAAAAGAAGAGCATCTCCACCAGAGCGTGGAACTGGTTGATCAGAAAATCATGACGCTGAATATGGGCCAGTTCGTGGGCCAGAATCGCGTCCAATTGAGATGGCGAAATACCGCTGAGCAGACTCATTGGGACCAAAATCACTGGCTTCAGATGGCCGATGACCATCGGAGACTGTACATTATGGGATTCCAACAAAGGAATCATGCGTTTCAGTCCCATACGCCGGGCGAGTTTGTCTGCTCTTTGTTGCCAGACAAAGTCTGACGGGCGGGTATATTGATGCCGCAGCCGATGTAAATACCACTGACTTCCCCCCCAACGCAAGGCAAAAAACAGCCAGCCAAGCATCCACAACAAACTAAGCTGAGGCGCAAGTCGCTGAACGATAGCCAGGCCTTGATCCAGGGAAAAAGAGGTTTCTGCTGCCGGTGGTGTC
>JBCBZF010000233.1:0-7640 GCA_039815525.1 Bacteroidota bacterium
GGTATCGGTGGCAAAGTACGTATGACTTGGATTTACATCAGCTGAAACGCCTCCATCACCAAATTGCCATTGAACCTGGCCGAAATTGCTGGACTGATTGGCAAAAGAGACCGTTAGCGGACTACATCCCTGATCTGGGCTAGCAGTAAACACCGCTTCCGGTTGAGGATAAACTTGCACCACGTCAGTCAGCGTATCCATACAGCCCAGATCATTTTCGATGATATGCTGCACCGTGAAGCTTCCGGTGGTTTGATACACATGCAAAGGATTGGTCAAACTGCTGACAGGCGCATTGTCCCCAAAATCCCAAAAATGACTCAGCGGCCGGGTAGATTGGGAGGCATCCGTAAATTGGACGGGTGCAGGCGTTCCACAGTTTTCGGCCGGATCAAAGCCGAATAAATTGACCGGTGGACTGGCCACTGCAATCTGGACGCTGGCTGTATCAAAGCAAAACCCAGCCGTATCCGCGATCAAACTGATGAGATAGGTCGTGTCTGGTATCGTAAATGTATAGCTAATGCTACTACCGGAAAGCGTATCTTGGGTCAGATCGATCGCCCATAAATAGTTACTGGCATCGGTTGCATTTTGGGTAAAAACTGTGCTGAATGGGACACAGCCCTGAATGCTGTCAGCAATGAGAGAAGCCACCGGGCTGGGATAGATAAAAATCGTGTCCCGACTCACATCGGTACAACCAAAGCTATTAGTAATGGTCTGGACCACTTCATATTCGCCCGGCTGTGCGTAGCTATGCGCAGGTGAAATCTGCGCAGAAAGTGGCGAGCCATCTCCAAAGTCCCACTGATAGTTCAACGGCAAAGAAGCACTGGACTGATCCGTGAATTGTACGCTATTGTCTGGAAAACACAATCGATCCTGATCCACCGTAAAGGCACCAATCGGTTCACTGGCCGTCTGGATTTGGATGCTGGTGGTATCAAAACAAAAGCCCGCCGTGTCGACAATCAAACTCACAAGATATGTTGTATCCGGTATCACAAAAGTATAGCTGATACTGTTGCCAATTAGCGTATCCTGGGTCAGATCAATCGCCCACAAATAGTTGCTGGCATTGGTTGCATTTTGGGTAAACATTGTACTGAACGGCACGCAGCCCTGGGTACTATCTGCGATGAGGGAAGCCACAGGGGTGGGATAGACAAAAATCGTGTCCCGACTCGAATCGATACAGCCATAGCTATTGGTAATGGTCTGAACCACCTCATATTCGCCCGGCAGTGCATAGCTGTGTGCCGGTGATACCTGCGCAGAAAGTGGCGAGCCATCCCCAAAATCCCACTGATAGCTCAGTGGCAAAGAAGCACTCGATTGATCTGTAAATTGTACGCTGTTGTCAGGAAAACACAATTGATCCTGATCTACCACGAAAGCACTCACAGGTGGACTGGCAACGTCGATATTGACACTGGTGGTGTCGAAGCAAAAACCAGCTGTATCTACCCGAAGTACTACGGTATAGCTCGTATCCAGACCAGTGAAAGTGTAAGCCGGATTGTTTTGGAAGAAAATCTGCCCATCAATCAACCAGCTTTGTGCAGAAGCATTCTGTGAGAGATTGGTAAAGTTGACCGGCAAAGGCGCACATCCTTGCACCGGGTTGGCACTTACATTGGCAATGGGTTGCGGTAAAATGGTGATCGTTTGACTCAGGCTTTGGCTACAACCGAAGGCATTGGTACACACCAATTGCACCACAAACGTCCCGGTGCTGTCATACTGATGAACCGGATTGGGTTGCGAGGAAACATTGCCATCGCCAAAATTCCACTGGCAGCTAACAAGATTTCCGGTGGTCAGATTGGTAAACGGAATCGGCGTATTGGCACCACACACACTGTCAAATGGAATGCTAAAATCCGTTTGTGGCACCGCATAGATTCTCACCGTTGCGCTTGTGTCATTGCTACAGCCCGCGCCATTGGTGGTGGTCAAACTGAGTGTATATATTCCAGTGGTGTCATAGGTATGGCTCGGCCCCGCCAAAGTAGAAGGTCCACTGCCATCACCAAAGTCCCAGAAGTAGAAAAGTCCCGTCGGTGCATTGCTCAGATTGACCGTCAAAGGCGGGCAGCCAGCCGTATCCGACAAGGCAAAGCTGGCTTCAGGCAAATCCAGGATCTGGATCGGCAAGCTAAATGTATCCGGACAGGCACTGGTATCAGAAAAGGCAATCAGAGAAACAATGATCTGTCCGCTGGTATCAAAGACATGTGTAGGATTGATCTGATTAGACATGCTACCGTCTCCGAAGTCCCAGACATAGCCCGTTGCCCCTACACTGGTATTGGTAAAACCCAATGGCGCATTCCGGCAAATCAAATTGCTGTCTGGAACAAAGCCTACCACCGGTGGTGGCAGGACCGTGATGTCCACTTCCGTGGTATCAAAGCTACAGCCGTTGTTGGCAAAATGTCTGATGGTATAGGTTCCAGGTGCCGAGAAGGTATAACTGAAGGAAGGCAGAGGCGGCTGTACCTGATTGTCGATGTCCCAACCGATAAAGGGCGCCCCAGATAAGCCGGTCAACATCACTGTAAAGGGCACACAACCGGAGAGTGTATCAATGTTGAAGAATGCAGTAACGGTATTGGGCAAAACTGTTACCTGTACCGTATCGGTATCAGCCCCACACACATTGCTTGCCACCAGTATGATGTCGTAGTTAGTTGGCAGGCTGTCTGTGGTCAAGATTTGCGTGGGCGGGATAGAGTCCGTCGAGAACAGATTCCCCGGCGCGAGGGTATCGAGATACCAAAAGAAATCCTGCGGCTGTCCCACACTGGCATTGGCGAAATTGACCGGCAGAGGTGAACAGCCATTGCTCACATCCGTTCCGAACAGGATTTGAGGTTGGGGAAATACTTTTACCGTCCGACTCATCACCACGGTATCGCAGCTATTGGCAACTGTCAGGGTGATGGTATAAATGGTATCGTTGGTGCCTTGCTGATAGACCACACTGCCTGGATTGGGAAGGCTGCTGGTTTGACCATTTCCAAAATCCCAGAAGTAGGTTCCACCTTCCGGATTGCTGCCATCTGTAAAGTTTACCGTCAAGGGCGCACATCCACTGTCCACATCCTGGGTGAAGAACACTGAGGGCGGTTGAGAGATGGTGATACTCTGCGAAGCACTGTCTGCACATCCATTTGCATCCATACCCGTCAGCGTAATCTGATAAGTTCCAATTGCCGTATAGGTGTGCATATTGCTGCTGGTTGGAGGGCTGAGATCACCGTAGTTCCAGCTGAATGTCGTGGCACCGCTTGAGGTATTGTTAAAGGTCAAGACATCCCCAACGCAAGCCTGCGGCACGGGATCAAAAGCAATCTGGGGCAGATCGTCTACGGTGATCAATTTGATATCCCGGCTGTTACAGCCGTTGGGGTGAACCACGGTATATACGACCGTATCCGTACTGCCCGCTGGGACCAGCGCGGGGTCGAATGTCCCCAAATTGGGATCCGTGATGCCCTGGCCCAGCCAGATACCGCCATTGACGGAGGCTGTCAAGGTAAATTCAGCATCACTTTCGCACACAATGAGATCCCCACCAATGTCCACTGCCAGCGTATCATTGATGATCACCAGCGTTGTATCGGAGGTTTCACAACTGGTGCCTGCTCCAAAGGTGTAAATCACCTCATTCGGCCCTACAGTCATCAGCAGACTGTTGTACACACCGAGCGCCGGATCAATGATGCCCGTTCCACTCCAGACCCCACCTGGTGGATTGGTCCCACCCAGGGTATCCAGTCCCTGATTGAAACAAGCCGTATCACCGGGTCCGGCAGAAATCGCACCCGGTACGACCACCTGTACTTCCAGTGAATCAAAATCCGTGCAGCCATTGGTAGTGGTGAAAGTGTAATACACCACCACTGTATCGGCGCTGCCCAGTAAATTGGGATTGAACAAACCGCTACCGGGATTCACAATACCAGGCCCAGACCAGACGCCGCCTGGCGGTGTGGCAGTTGGTAACTGCTGTGGCGCATTCACAAAACAAAACAGAATCGTATCCTGCGAGATGTCCACCTGTGGTAAGGGAAATACTTCTATTTCCACCACATCTCTCCCCGGGCAGCCCAGACTGTCAGCATAGGAATAGGTAAAAATAAAGGTTCCGGCTGAGTCAGCAAGAAATTGATTGCCATTGATCACATTCGGACCGGTCCAAACGCCTCCCAGGGGTGAAGCAGTCAGGGTAATGACCGAATCCCCCTCACACAGCCCCAGATCATTCATGGCTGTTACCTGTGGCGTATCCACCACCGTAATCAGAACCGTATCATAAGCCAAACACCGGAGGGCCTGATGCACATAAATCACTTCGTATAAGCCCGCTGTATCAGGCAGGAAATGACCACTTGAATCAATGCCGATTCCGTCCCAATAACCGGGTAAAGGCGTTGCGGTGAGGTTCAGGCTGGTGTCATTGACGCAGATGCTGGTGTCATTGCCGGCATCGACATTGGGGAGGGCATCAATGTCAAAGGAAATGGACGCACTGGTGTTGCCGCAGGCATTGCTGACGGTCAGGGTAATGCTTTTCGGCCCCGGTGTACTGAAGTCAATATTGGTAGGATTGGGACCGGAAAAGGTCGCGGGAAAGCCACCACCAAAGTTCCAGCTATAACTCGAAATGGGGGACCCAAAATCATTGATTTGGTACCCAATCGAATCGAGAACAAACACCCCACAACTGTCCGGCAGGCTGTCCAGGAAAATATCTGGTGATCGATTGACAAAGATGGTGGTATCAGTAAAATCGACACCGCAAAAGTTTTCAACCGTCAAACGAACCGTAAAAGTATCGGGTCCATTGAAGCACAATTGCGGTTCAAAGGAGGATGAATCACCATTGTTGAAGCCACTGATGGAATCTGGAAAAATTTCCCATAGATAACTGGCTCCAAAAGCAGGTGTACTCAGATTCATCACATTGAGGCAAACTGGTGCACAGACTTGATTGGTGTCCGGAATCATCACCGCAAGCGGTGGCTCCAGCACCCGGATGGTATCTTGCATGCTGTCTGTCCCGCAGCCGTTGCTGGCGATCATCGTCACCACAAACAGTCCCGTATCCGAATACACATGAACCGGATTTTCGAGGGTACTGGTGTTATTGAGACCGGAAGCAGGATCACCAAAATCCCCCAAATCGTTAGTTGGATCACCGATAAACGCGGCCGGTGGACAGGTTCCATTGTTGAAAATTGCCGTAGCAGGTGAGCAAAGAGTATCCGGAACAGTGAAGGCTGCCTGCGGCAAGGGGCGAATGTTGATCTGTACCGTAGCCGTATTGGCAAAACAGCCGTTGACTGCAGTCAGCGAGACCACATCCTGGAAACCCGCAATGGGCGGGGCACAGACATTTTCCCCTTGCAAATTATAGACAAAACTCTGGGTGTCCCGGTTGGCGACCTGGTACTGTGGACCAAATGCACCCCAATCCCAAATGAAGTAGTCAATGTTATTGCAAAGCGAATCACTGAGATTGGCCGCAAAAATCATTTCTCCTTCACACAAAATCGAATTCCCAATCAGATCCAAATCTGCGACCAGTTCTGCATAAAACCGAATCGGCGCCACGTAACCAGGACAACTTTCCCCACTGGCAGTTACCGTAACCACGTAGGTTCCATAACAGTCATATTGAAAGGTCTGGATCAGATCATTGCTGATCAAAGGCGGGCCAATCCCAAAATCCCAGGTAAATGGTCCTTGCCCAATGTGAGAAGAATCAATCTGGAAGGTGGGCGTAAAGACCGAATCTGCCGAATTGAATACACATTTCTGCATCGTATCCACGCTCACCGTCAGGGGTTGGACGGTATTGATGCTCACCGTCTGGGTGGACGTACAAACATCACCTCCATTGGTGGTGATGGTCAGACTCACGGTAAAATTTCCACCGGGAAAGCTGAACGCATGCGTAGGCTCTGCCAGATTGGAAAGATTGTTGACACCACTGGCCGGGTCGCCAAAGTTCCAGGCGTAGTTCTGTACCTGATTGGGATCGGCACTGGCTTGAAATTGCACCTGACCCTGGGGACAATTACCAGCCGGCAGAACGAATGTAAAGCTTGAATCACACTGCGCCACCAGATAAACAGGTACAGCAAACAGAATGAGAAGGAGATAGCGTTTCATGCAGAAAGGGTGTGTTCTATGGATAATATTCGCTCAATGTGTTTACAATGGGCTGTCAGAGAGCCATTTTTTCTGGGGTTTGCAGTTGGTACATTTCTCCCGAAAGCCACCAATCCCATTTCCAAAATTGAAACGGATAAACACTTCTGTCGTGCCAAGGCCATCACTCATCCCACGAATGTTAAAATCATGACTCAGGCCGACATTGATCCACCCATTTTCCCCTACTGGATAGCGATAACCCGTAACCGCAATCAGGGAGTAAATGCTTTGTAATTTGGTACCATTCACCCCGTCAAGGTCGCCCAGACTTCCCTGGATCATACCGCCCCCCCACAGTCGAGCCTGTCGTCCATAGGAAAGCAGGGTGCCCGCCGTCAAAGAAACCAGTGGTACACCCGTTCCCCAAAACGGCACCCCCGGACTGCGCAGGCTGTCCCGACTGACAAAGGGAAAGGTCTGCCAATCAATTTTCCCCAGCGGGATCACCTGCAATTGACTTGACACATTTCCGATATGAGAGGCATGAATCGTGGCGCGTATCGGCAGAAAAGCATCATTGTTGATCAAGGAGTAGTCTGGGTTGGACAGGTGATTGAGGGCAAAACCAATCCGGGTCTGATCTTTGTTCTTACTTTGAAAAAGCATATGCCCCCCCACATTCAGGTCAAAAAAGCTGGTGGTTGGCACGTCCCGGTTAGCTGGTTGAAAAGCACTGGGATTGCCCGTAAAACCGGTGATGGGATCAAATTGATCACTGAAGCGAAGCTGGTCCCATCGGATAGAAAACCAATTGTATGAGAAACTAAAACCAAGGCTCCATTCCATTTTATAGCCAGTCGATCCTACCTTCTGATGCCTGGGACGGAAAGCGTACGCAAAACCGGCCTGATTCCATTGTAAAAAGCCTTCCCCTTCTGTATTGCTTTGCGCAAACAAACCAATCGCTGAATTCCAGCAAGGCATATCAATGCTCAATGTTGCCGCTCTGGTAATAAATTTTGCATCCCTACCGGCAATCCGCGCCCACTGGTCCCGATATTGGGTATGGAGCGTGGTGCCACCTTCCAAACCAGTCATGGCTGGATTGAGATGAAGATAGTTGGCAAAAAATTGTGAATAAGTCGGGTCCTGCCCATACGTAAAGGACTGCATTCCGCACAAAATGAGCCAGAACAGCAGTAAACTTCTGTAGAATTGCATCATATCGCCTTTTGAAGCAGACATATTGCCTCCATCTCTTCCGGACACAGGAAGAGTGAATTGCGATCGTCTGTCAATGATTATGTGAAAAGTACGGGTTTCCGGTGAAAAAGCAGTGCCTCCGTGGAAAAAGAAATGATAAATTTTTGATGGCCGAAAGATGACACAATTTGTGGAGATTTTCTCTCTATGAAAACCACTAAACCTTCAAAACATCGCGGCAGGGATCTTCCTCTTTCCATCATCAGTAC
>JBCBZF010001288.1:0-1666 GCA_039815525.1 Bacteroidota bacterium
GACTGGGTATGTATGGCACCACGGCCGGGTAGTACATCACTGATGATCACCGCGCTGACGCCATTGTTGGTTGCATCCAGGCAAGTGGCACCAGCAGAACCAACTTCGCCCGTTACGGAGTCAACTGCCACAATTGAGAAGGTGTCCTGACTTTTCACGAAGCTGTACCAAAAGCAGGTCAGCAATAATAATACAAAACGAGCGCTAGACATTTGACGAATGTTGAGATAGGGGATCTTTTCCAGCCAATTTACCACCCAGATAGGCAAAGGGGAAATAGGCCAGGAGCAGATCTGCAATCTTGAACCAAAGCGGTGCAGCCATCAAGAGAATCACATTGGCGATCCCAGCAAGAAAAAAGAAGGCCCCGACAATCATGGCGGCACGCATTCTGTGTCGGCGGACCAGTTTTGCCGCCACAAAAGCACCGAGCAAAGTCCCAAGAGCGTGAGCCAGGAAGGGCATGATAAAATGTTTCGCCTCAAAGCGGTGCATATTGGCCATCAGGCTCTCCATATTTTGTGGATCAACCTCTTCAGGTAAAGGAATGATCATGGGTCCCAGAGCAATCAAACCACCATTGACAAGGTTTCCGACAAGCAGGCCAGCGAGGACCGCCAGCGTCATTCTTAAGCTTGGATGCATAAGTAAGTGTGTGTTTCGCGAATGAAAATATATGACATTTTTTCTGCTACTCTTTCGCCAATTGATCGTATTTTGTAAAAAAGCATCATCATGAACCCAAGCGGAGGAGATTGGAAAGAAATGTTTCAGGCTGCAGCCACCGGCGATGTAGAACTGGTGCGCTATTATCTCAAACAAGGCATTGATCCCAATTACCAACACCCGGAATTCCTGACCAATCCATTGATCGAAAGTGCACAGGAAGGGCAGCTGGCAGTGGTTGAATTGTTGTTGGCCTCAGGTGCAGATCCTTTCCAAAAGTCAGAGATGGATGGCTGGACAGCTTTAGAAGTCGCCAAAATCAAACAGCACAAAGAGGTGGTTCGTCTGCTGGAAAAACACATGGGTATTCCACCAAAAATTTCGTTCCTCGATAAGATCAAGCGCGGTTTAGGCGGCTGATGTCCATCTCAATCTCTGGGTTTTTCGTGATTTTTTCTCCCACTCTATTCTGTACATTTAGCATAACCATAGAATCACTAAGATGAAACGTAGTCTAAAAGCGCTCACACCAGCTTTTTTGCGTCGCATTGATCATCAATTGATGATCAGTCACCCAAGGATTTGGGCCACCAGAATTCACATTATCCTGTATTGGGGCGCTCTTGCCATGCTTGGTGCCAGTGGCTTGGCGCGGCTCTATCCACTGATGCTACGGGATCTCCCCAACCCAGAGATCGCCTTTGGTTTTGCAAGCATTCCAGCGGTTTTGGCGGTATTGGCCTGGGCCTGGCAGATCAAGCACTTTCGGCCGGAGAATCAGTTTGCCAGTAAAAGTGATCCGGAGCGTCATTGGGTTCCTCTTTGTTATCTGACAGGCATCCTGATGCTGGCCGCCATCCCCTGGACCTTTTCACATACGCTGCAACAACGAATCGCACAACTCATGAGCCAGGATGAGCTAATAGCCAACATCAATACGCTCAACTATGGAGAGGCCTTTGTCTATCACTATGAACATGATGCCGATATCTGGGATGAA
>JBCBZF010000458.1:0-5524 GCA_039815525.1 Bacteroidota bacterium
AATCCTCATTCATTATATCTATCGATAGATTCCAATTACGCTGTATTTAGTACAATAGATGATGAATTAATTCAATCGGAAATAGAAGCTGGATTTGGCTCTTTTTCCTCCCGTCCATCAAACATTGCTCCATCAGAGATTCAACTAGGGTCGAAAAACTATCAATGGCAAATTATTGCTCCTGGAGGCTCTTGTGGCCAAGTCTTATCATCTGCTTCCTTAAATGGACGAAGTGGATTCGTAGAGTTTGATTTTCTTACTAATCCCGATTATTTATTTAAAGATGGAGAGCTTATTCCTTTCGCAGCAGATATATTTTTTTACCAAAATGGGAATCAGGAAAGTAAGTTGCGTACCGACACAATATACTTAACCGTAGAAAATGGCTTGAAGCTAGAAAGAGAGAATTTTTTTGGTTTGAAAGTAGGGCTCAATCATTCCCTTAACCAGAGGCTCTCTCCTTATATTTCCGGCTGGCATGCTGGTCTCGTATCTCAATTCCGCTTTGGTCAAGAAGACTTTTTTCAGTCTTATGTTCAAATGGAGCTACTCTTTAATCGTCAATCTCTTATCAAGAGAGTGATTGATTCATCAGATTATGATGCCTGGAGCCTTGATTTTCCTATATCGTATGGCTTCTCCCATAAAAAAAGATATGGAATTTCCGGATATTCAATATCTGCTGGCTATATGCCTTCAATCATTCTCCAGGCAAATGAAAATAGTGATGAAATGATGTTTGATAATATTTCGAATCGTTATCAACATGCTCTAATGGGAGATTTTTGCTTTGACTGGTACTTTCGTTGCTACCGCCTTTCGTTTGGAGTTCGCTATCTGAATTATTTACCGAATCGTGCCAGCCCGATTGATTTGTCTGGCTATCAACAAGGCCAATTATATTTGACCCTTCTGCTTAAGTAAAGTTCTTTCCACGAAGAAATAATTAGCCGGGTATACCAACCCGGCTATCCCTCGTTAAAACGTGGTCATCATGAAATTTCAGATAATCCTTCTACAAGTGAGCCTGATATTAATTTGTTCTTTTTACGCAAAGAACTTAAAGGCCATCAATACGACAGACTCATTGGCAAATGAATTGTATAAGGTTCAGCAGTTCCAAGAAGCGTATGAACAATATCATCTGGCTTCTCAGGCTTATTATGAGTCGAAACAAAAAAATGAATGGCTAAGGAGCAAGCAACGAATGGTTAAATGTGCTGTGAATGGTCGGTTTGCGAATGCTGATTCTGTACTGAAAGACGCAATTCAGGATGCTTGGTGGGAGGATGACCAAGATATTGCTAAACTGTATTTTTTGATGGGGAATGGTTTACTGGATCGCCAAAATCAGCCCTATGATGCAATTGCCGCCTACGAAAAAGCTCTTAATATTTTCTTCGATAGTGACTTTGACGCTTGGGACTACTTCACGCAATACCGGGATTTTTTCAAGTCTAAAGAACATTTTTTGAGTCTCTACATTTATCAACCACTGGGCAGAGCCTACTCGAATATTGGTGATGGCCAACAGGCGGACTATTATAGTCAACAGGCGGAAAAATATTTCATCCAATACAATACACCTGATGAACTCGCTACGACATACCAAAACTGGAGTGGCTCCCTTTGGGACCAACGAAAGCTATCAGAAGCCTTGGAGAAGGCAGAATTGGGTCTGGCCATTCCAGTAGAGGCGGTCGCTGGGAGCACGAGGGCGGCACTGCTGGCCAACAAAGCGGTCTACCTTCTTGAAATGTCTCGTTTGCCAGAACAGGCAAGCGATTCTCTTTTAAGAGAAGCATTCCTGTGCATCAGTCAGGCCATTAGGTTCGAAAAGGTTCCGCAGAGATATCAATTCTATTCCATCCTGGCTGATGTGCAGGAAGCGAAAGGCGAACATCTTCAGGCAGAAAGAAGCTATCTGAAAGCTTTGATCCTCGCCGAAGAGCAGCCCAGTCCCGATCAGCGGATTCTTGCCAAGATTCACCTTGGGATTGCGGCGCTGAAATCGATGGCTGGGCGCTATCAGGAAGCCCTGCACCAATGCCAATTGGCATTGCACAAGATATTGCCAGACTTCGCTTTCAATGAGACACACAAGCTACCGGCACCGGATCAACTGTATCTGGAAAATGTCTTTCTCGAAGCCCTGCAACAGAAAGTGGAAATATATCGGGCCATGTATGCGGCCGATCCGCAAAAAGCCTATCTGCAATATGCCCGCGCATGCATTGACCTGATTCTGTTGGTGGAGGACTTATTTGTCGAGGCATACAATTATGAGAGTGCGCAATTACAAATGGTGTCCGAAAGCTATGGCCGACACGAACAGGCTCTGCATGTGTTGTTTGAATTGGCCAGCCAGTTTGGCGAAACGGAATGCTGGGACCAGTTTCTGCAGGTCATGGAAAAGAGCCAGGCCATCATTTTTCGACAGGAATTGAATCGGGCTCGCCTCTCCCAGATGAATAAAGATAGCCAGAAACGATACAATCAACTCCAACATCAAATCAGCCAGACCCGACAAAGCCTGGCCACTGAACAACTCGTCCCAAGCCAGGAAATTAAGTTGAAGGAAACACTCAATGCCCTGATTCGCGATAAAAAGGTACTGAGCCAAACCCTGGCCAATCGCTTTCCCAGTTCGCAGTGGGCTTTGACGCATCAGCAGAGCTCAATTTCTGCTATCCAGAACTATCTCCGTAAACAAGCAAAAACGCTCTTTCTCCAATATTTCTGGGGAGAAGAGCAAATCTATTTGTTGGCGATTGATGTTGATACATTCAAGGTGGAAAAAATAGCGCTTTCAGCTTCATTCCTGGATTGGCAGCTTGTTGCGGAGGAGATGCATCGCGGATCAACTGTGGTGAACAGCGTCGATGATTCAACTTATTTTCACGTATACACCCAGAATCGCTTGAAAGGCTTTCAAACTTTGCTAGCACCTGGCTTGATTTCGCAGGCGAAACATGTGATCATCGTGCCCAGCGGCCCGCTGGTCTCACTTGCACCGGAATCCTTTTTGACTTCGATTGATACGGATACGCAAATCGAGTACCGGTCCCTGCCATATTTCCTTCGTCAGGCCGACATCCGCTACGTTTATTCTTCGGATCTGTTGCTGTATCCGGTGGAATATACATCACCAGTAAACCAAAAATCCTACATCGGTTTCGCTCCCGAATATAGGTCCAATGACAGCCTCCGGTCTCTTTCCAGTGGAGAAGGACTTGTCTCTTCCCTGGCTGATCTGTTTGACGGTCAAGCTGTTTTAGGGGAACAGGCAGTCGATACGGTATTCCTCCATTGGCTGCGGGACCAAGCCTATGAAATGGTCCATTTTCATGGTCATGCGGATTCAAGCAGAGGCAGTTGGCTGGCGCTTTCGGGTTCCAGTTACGTTTCGATGAATGAGATATATGGTTTATCATTCTGGGCCAGACTGGTGATCCTCAGTGGATGTTTTACCGGGGCGGGGGAAATGGTGAACGGAGAAGGGAGTTTGCATCTGGGGCGCTCTATGCAGCTAGCCGGTAGTAAAAATGTGGTCCTCAGTGCCTGGCGGGCAGATGATCAGGCAGCGGCGAATATCATCAAAGAGTATTGTAGCCTGCTAGCAGAAGGCGTCCCTTTGTCGGAAGCGTTGCGCACTGCAAAATTATCTTATCTGGATAATGGTCGATATGCGCATCCCTATTTCTGGGCAAATTTTCATCTGATCGGAGAAAATGAGACCCTTGAACCACAAGACAGGTTAGACGATTCTCTGTCTGTCAAATGGCTGCTGATCGCTTTGGCATTGTTTGGCATATTGGTGCTCGCCCGAAAAAGATTTTTTACTTAAGGACAACTTTGGTCTAATCGTGTAAGAGCATCATCCGCTTCTGTGCGAAAAGATCGATTCAACAGACTACAGAGTATCGAAACCGCTTCTTCCGTCTTCCCATCGCGTAGATAGGTCAGGGCCAGTCGCCAGCGCCCCTCATCAAGGTAGAGACTTGTGGTTGGGACTGACGAAAAGGCTTCTGCTGCGGCAGAGAGGTCTGGTGTTTCTTTCTGAAAATGAGCCGCACCGAGGTAGAGATACAGGATTGGATTTTGTGGCAACAGACTGCTGTCTTCCTGAGCGGCTGCTTCTGTTTGGACAATAAAATCTTCAAAGGCTTCTCGCTCAAATAGTTTCTGCAGACGAACCACGGATGACTGGCCCATAGAGGTCTGACCCACTGGCTTTTCCTGAAACAGTTGAACGGCCATTTCCTGATAAGACAAAGTCGAACTTTTTTGCAGAAAGATGTACAGGAGAACAGAGGCAAATACTATTATGGAAGCCGCTACGGCCCAGGAGCGTAATGTTGACACACGCGCTTGTGCTGTGAGGCTTTGTTCATGCTCGGCCAGCAATTGTGGCCCCATTGCACTGAGCTTCTCACTCAGGCTGTCTCCCTCGTGAAAAGAAGCCATCATATGCATGGTCCGGTTTCCTGCCAGCATCCTCGCCAAATCCGGGTCCTGCGCAACTTTTTCTTCAAAAGCTTTCCGTTCAGATACGGTCATCCGATGGTTGATGTATTGGTCAATCTGCCTGAGTATGTCTATTTCCGATGCCATGATTTCAAGGAGGTAAAATTAACGAACAAAAGTGGAAGAAAGACAACTGTGTCAACCCAGCCCCAGATAGTCTTGCATGTTTTTGAGACACAATAAATACCTGTCCCGCAACGCATCTCCGTCATCAACTCCATAACGTTGCAGCATGCTTTGCTCATCAGTTTTGGCAAACCAGTCCCGCATAAAATCCCGACACGGTTGTTTGAGTTTCGGGACAAGAAGATCAAGGGTAATCCGGGCAAACTTTCCAAAACATTTATGATACATCTGACGGGCACTGTTTGCGCTGGCCAAATTGAATAACGCAGCAATGTCTTTATGTTTCAAGGTTTGCAGGCGGGCATCAATCATGTTCCAGCAAGCGGGACTCAGTTTTTCCATCGCTGCCTGGATTAGCTCTCTTTGACGATCTGCGTAAGAATCTTCCATGAGATTGGTGGTTTCAGAATCATCTGGTAATTGACCAGTTTCTGTCGAACTGTTATTCTCTGGTTCCTTAGAAATGTTAACACATTTATGATGTACGATTTTGTAGGCATATGTCCAGATTTTTGCCTTTCCATCGTATCGCCCATCCCGAATGGCGGTAATCAAGGCCAGGGTTCCCTGATTGACCGCATCAAGGTATTCTGTATCACTTAAACTGGTGGATACTTTTAGCTTATGACAATACGCAATAAGCTTTTTAAATATGTAGGCAGCTTCTTTTTCTGCCCGGAAGCCTTTCCGTTTAATCTGCGCAATAAGGTCCTGGTCGCTGAAATCCTGAGAAGACATAGCAGCTTAGATGTGTTTGGGTATAATAACATGTTAATGATTTATTGCGGAAACTCAAAGGATTAAAAGATGTAAGAATCGGGGGTAGAATATTCTGGTTTTGGGGATGCTTGGATCAAAATGGCCAGCAATG
>JBCBZF010000030.1:0-16636 GCA_039815525.1 Bacteroidota bacterium
TAGGTATTGCCCAGAATGATCTGGGCCTGGATGGGATCAACCAATGCCTGCTGTGAGACGGCTTTGACACTGCCCACCGTGCCGACCGGCATGAAGATCGGCGTTTGGATGCTCCCATGATCGGTCTCGATCGTCCCGGCCCGCGCGGCGGAGCCGCTGTCTGTATGATGAAGGCTGAATTTCATGTGGCCGCAAAGATAGGGATTTTGGCCATTCCGCCCTTTTTCAGAACTTCGCCCCACACAATGGCGTAAAGGGGCAGACATGGAAAAACTTTCGGACTTTATTGAAAAAGAGATTGCGGCCTTACAGGCGATTCCGCTCGATGGCGGCATCGAGGCAGCGGTCAGCTTGATTCATCAGCAAGTCCATCTCCAACATGGGAAAGTGGTCGTATCAGGCGTTGGCAAAGCTGGTTTGGTCGGGCAGCTGCTTGCCACAACGCTGTGTTCGACGGGTACTGCGGCCTGTTTTTTGAATCCGCTGGAAGCCCAGCATGGAGATTTAGGCGTTTTGCAAGCCAATGACATCCTGCTCTGCATTTCTAATTCCGGTCAGACCCGCGAGCTGCTGGAACTGACTGAATTGGCGCGGCGGATGTATCCTGATCTTAAATTGGTGGTCATGACCCGAAATGCAGAAAGCCCGCTGGCACGTGCCGCTGATGTGGCCCTGCTGACGGGACATACCCATGAAATTTGTCCCCTCGAATTGACGCCAACCACATCTACCACCGTCATGAAAGTCATCGTTGATTTGCTGGTGGTACAACTGATGGAGAAGATCAATTTCACCAAAGACATGTATGCCATGCGGCATCACGGCGGTTATTTAGGCAAGAAATCCAAACAATGATGTCCCAACCCATTCTGATCAGCGGCCCTTGTGCCATCGAAGACCGAGACACTGCTTTACTGATCGCGCAGGAAGTCAAAGCGATTTGCGACCATTGGGGCATTCGCTACATCTTTAAGGGTAGCTACAAAAAGGCCAATCGTACCAGTGTCAATTCCTTCATGGGGATTGGGGATGAAAAGGCTTTGGCGATTCTAAAGGAGGTAGGCGAAACCATCGGGGTAGAAACCATTACGGATGTACATGAAAGCAAGGATCCAGCGGTAGCGGCCCAATACGTCGATTTCCTGCAAATTCCAGCTTTTCTGTGTCGTCAGACAGATTTGCTCCTCGCCGCCGGCGAAACCGGCTGTGGGGTCAACATCAAAAAGGGGCAGTTTCTGTCTCCGGAGGCAATGGCTTTCCCGCTGGAAAAAGTGCAATCAACCGGCAATCAGAATGTCTTCCTCTGCGAGCGAGGCACGACCTTTGGCTACCAGGATCTGATTGTGGATGCTACCTCGATTGTGCGGATGAAAAAGCATGGGGCACCGGTCATCATGGATTGCACCCATGCCACCCAAAAACCCAATCGCTCAGTGGGGGTAACTGGCGGTGATCCGGAAATGATTGATACATTGGCTGTCTCAGCCATTGCAACCGGGGCTGATGGATTATTCATTGAGACGCACCCGGAGCCTTCCACCGCCAAAAGCGACGCCCAATCCATGCTGAAACTGGCCAATTTATCCCAAACCATTGAAAAGGTGATGAAGGTCTGGCAGGCGGTCCATTAGGCACTGAATTTTTGCTCCAGAAAATCCACATCTTCCATCATCAATGCCTGTAAACAAGCGATCACCTCTTCCTCGCTTTGTTCAATGCACTCGTCTATGTGATCCTCTTTTAGCTTTTTCACCAAGCCAAAAAGCTTTTTTTGCACCTTCGGCCGTTTGAAAAAAATATAAAAGCGATAAGCTTCCGGCCTTCCCACCGCTGATACAGTGATGCCCATACCAGTGGTCTGATTTTCAAATTCGAGAGAAGGAGAATATTGGATGTCGCTATCCTGGGCACGCTCCATCTGCAGCAGGAAATCTTTCCAGGGATGCTGTTGGAAAGTCGAAATGATGTCGCGCTCTTCGATCGCTCCTTTTTCAATGATCTCCGGGTTGAGTGGTTCGCAAATACTGTGTCTGAACATAGATGAAAACAAGCTGATTCAAGCTAAAGACCCTGAATTTTGGGAAAGGTCCAAATTTGCAAATCGTTTTGAAGATGCGTTGTTTTCGTTAAAGTCTGTTTATGTCCGAGTCCCGCTTTCAATTCTGGCGCAAGTGGCTGACCGCTGCCAATGTCATGACCATCATGGTTGGTCTGCTCGTCGCATTTGCTGGAAACTCAATCTTTTTTACCCTGCACAATCACTACAGCCAGGAGGTATTCTTTGCTGGGCAGGGATTTGATCCATCGGTGTTGGCTTTCAAGAACTGGTTGTTTGGGATCATTGGTGGAACCATCGTTGGCTTTCATTTTCTGATGGTCATGCTGTCTGAACATGCGTTTAAGCGTAAAGAAAAATGGGCCTGGTGGAGCATGTGGGGTGGGATGCTCTCTTGGTTCGTGATCGACAGCGGCATTTCCTGGTTTTATGGGGCGATTCACAATATTCTTCTGATCAATCTGATCGCAATGGCACTGATTGGACTGCCACTGCTCATGACAAGATCGGTTTTTCTGGAAAAAGGCATACATTGATAAGCCTATGCAAGCTGTCGATGCAGCTAGACTCGCCTAATCCCTCCAAATGGATCAACTGCTCGCTTTTCTGCAAAGTATCAGCCCACTGACCTCAGAAGTTTGTGAAGAAATTGCAAGGATCTTCCGGGCGGATGCTCTGCCTGCAGGAAGCTACTTCGCGGAGTTTGATATCTATGCCAGAGAAGTAGCCTTTCTCGAAAGTGGTGTCGTGCGCGCTTTTTTTGTGAATGCTGAAGGAAAACAGTACAACAAACAGTTTTTCGTCGGACCGAGCTTCATTGGCGCTTACACCTCCTTGCTGACTGCAACCCCTAATCGTATTGCCCAGCAAGCCCTGACCGATTGTGTTATCTGGCGGGCAGACTATGAGGTAGTGGAGAAGAACTACGCCCGTTATCATGACCTGGAACGATTGGGGCGAAAAATTGCGGAGATGTATTTCCTCGAAAAAGAAAAAAAGGAGCTGGAAATGGCCTTAATGGAGGCTGAAGAGCGGTATCTGATCATGCGGCAACAGTTTCCGACCATTGAACAGCTGATTCCCCAATACCACATCGCCTCCTATTTAGGAATCAGTCCGACCCAACTCAGCCGGGTGAGGCGCAAAATGGCTGGAGCCTGAAGTACAAGCCGGATAAGAGCCAGAAACAAACCCGACCCGGAATTCATAAAAATGTAGGCATTCATGAAACATTATCGGGCCAGAAACAGACGCTCACTGGTAAACACAAAATAAGCTTGTATGACCGGAAAGAGGACTGTTGCAGAGTGAATAGATCTGCCCTTTTGGGATGGCTATAGGCTAAGAGGGTAAGTGTGCCGAAAAGTTCGAATTTGCTATTACTGAATTAGGGTATTGTGCGGATGTTGAAGTATATTGGTAGTAGGTCGCAACTCCAACATAACCTAGCAGTCCCCAAACATGCTGCGGCAAAGAGTATTGAGTAATTTTCAGTGTAAGATTTGGTCTTTGATCCTGATCGGCATTTTGCAATCAAATGGGGTGTTAGCGGATAGCGCTGCCTCACTCCGACACATTACGATTGCAGACGGTTTGCCGAGTATGGAGGTGTATCAGTCTATGCAGATGTCGGGGGGAGCAATTTGGTTTGCCACTGATCGGGGGCTCTGCCGCTATAATGGAACCACATTTACGACTTATACCCGCAAAGATGGGCTCCCAGATGAAGTCGTATTCGGGTTCCATCATCATGCTGCTACCCAAAGGCTTTGGTTTTATACTTACAAAGGCGGGCTCGGCTATATAGAGGAAGGAAAAATTCAGGTTCCAGCCTTCAATGATTCACTCAGAAGTGTGTTACGGAAAAATCGTTTTCCGATCATTGTTTCGATGCACATTGATGGAGAAGGTACGCTTTGGTTGGGGACAAAGCGAGAGTTGGTCATTCAGATTCTGGCTTCTGGCGTGATTCAGACAATGTTTGAAAAAGCCAGCGAAGATCCGAGTACGCATGTTTTGCACTTCGAAGATGGTTGTGTGTTCACCGGAGGAAAGTTGACGCGGGCGGCTCCGTTTTCTCAGTTCGACCTGGTCCAGATCGCATCCGGGCATAGAATGATTTACCAAACCCCGTCTCCAGGGATTGATCGGAATTTGCAGCATGCAGAAGCCAAGGTACTGGCATTAGGATCAACCAGATATCTCATGGCCTTTGGCAATCGTCTGATCCGTTTCAATTCCGATACAATCGTTCAGACCATTGATCTGCCTTCTCATCAGGAAATACTATATGCCTTATTGGAGGATACCAATGGGGGGATTTGGGTGGGGACGACTAAAGGAGTGTTAAGGTTCCCCGATACGGATCTCAGCAAGCGCCCTCAGACCTTTTTACACACCAGGGCTATCTCTTCCGTATGGCAGGATCATGAAGGAGGCTTTTGGTTCACGACCTTACATGATGGGGTATACTATTTGCCCAATCTGAATATGGCTTCCTATTCCTTTGATACGCAGGGACAAGAGCCATTTTTGCAAATTTTGGGAAACAAAGATGGGATATACGGATTGGGGCAACATACGCTTTCTATTTTCGAAAAAGGAAAGCTTTCTGAACTAAGGCGACTGCTGACCCATCAGCTTGTCGGAAACTACCGGCTGCTAGCGTGTAGAGATCAGATTGAATTTCTGGCACCTCATTCCGCTCACCTGATAGACGCATTGATCCCTTCCTCAGTCAAATTTCCGGATATTGATTGCGATTTACACCAGAATGACGAAAATGAAGGATTGATATGGGGGAGGAAAAGACAGCAGCTGTTTTTTTGGGAAGACATAGAAGCCCGGCCAATTTTGTCAGTCCCATTTGATGGCGACAAAATCATATGCGCCGCTTACGGGAAGAATAATGGCGAATTATGGGCTGGGACAGCTGAAGGGCTGTTACGATACGATGAAGGGGGCTGGAAGAACCTGGGGGATATCTATCATCAGTTCAGCCGTCGAATATCAGACTTAGACTTTCTGCGTCCTGACATATTGTTGATTACCACCCGTGGTAGTGGAATTTGGTTGATGGATCTGGCGCATGAAACCGCAGAGAAAGTCAAAGGACTTCCCAATGAATACTGCAACCAAAGTTTGGTTGAATCAGATGGAACCGTTTGGGTCGCTTCTTTTTCCGGGGTAAGTAAGATTCGTGGTATCCTGACCACATCTCCGCAGCTTGTCCAATTTACCCGCCAAAATGGACTGATTTCGGACGCAGTACAGCAAATCACGGTATACCAGGAAGAGATTTGGGCTTTGACACGACAAGGTCTCAGCAAATGGCCCAGAAACTGGGAGCCGCTTGTCAAGGTGCCACCGGTGGTAGTTGATCAGATCCATGTGAACGGACAACGCGTTTCAGACGCAATACTGGACCACCTTTCGTATGCCGAAAACCATCTGTCTTTCTTCTTTGAAGCAGTGGGCTTCCAGCGACCAATTCATTACCAGTACCGTCTGGAAGGACTGCATGATAACTGGATTGCCACGACGGATCAGCAGGCCGATTATTCCGGCCTGGAAGCTGGTAGTTACCAATTTCAGTTGCGGACATCTGCTGAAGATGCCATTCAGGCAAACATTCCTGTTTACATTACCCCTCCATTTTGGTTGAATCCAGGGGTAATCGGTTTGGGATTGGGGATCATTTTGTTGACGCTTGGACTTTTTCTCTTCTATCGCCATCAAAGCAAACGCCGGGAAAATAAGTTGTACCAACTGTTCATTCATTCAGAACAAAAAGCACTGCGGGCTCAGATGAATCCGCATTTCATGTTTAATTCATTCAGCTCTATGCTGGAAATGCTTCTTCAGAAAGAGTACCACCATCTGCAAAAATATATGCAGGCATTTGCCGGACTGACCCGACTTTTCCTGGAATGTAGCCGGCAGGAGTCCATCAGCCTGCAACAGGAAATAGATCTGTTGGAGCAGTATATGAAATTGGAGTGTATGCGAGCTGAAAAAAGGATTGATGCCCACATTGAACTTGGGCCCGGACTCAATCCGAAGGAGATCTTTCTCCCTTCTCTTTTGCTGCAGCCCTACGTTGAAAATGCCTTTAAACACGGTGTGCGTTCACGTGAAGACATGCACGGGCAGATCATTATCCGTTTCAAAATCGCTTACAAGCAATTATTGATAGAGATTCAGGATAATGGAAAAGGAATGACCTATACCAGAATCCATCAGACCAGGCGGAATGCTTCACTGGGCATGAAAATCAACAATAACAGAGTACAGTACCTCAATATGCAGCATCCGCATCAGATCAGTGTTGGTGCTGCCATGCCGGAAGATCCGGTGTATCCCGGTACCATGGTAAAGGTTCTGCTTCCACTTCAAATCCGCACCCAATATGAGACAAGCTCATCATACCGCACTCGTCATTGACGATGATCGCAGCTGCCGGGAATACCTCGCACACCAGATTGATGTATACTGTCCTCAGGTCCGCATTTTGGACTGTCTTTCCAGTGTGGCAGAGGCCCGTCAGTATTTGGCCTCTCAAGTGGCTGATGCTGTCTTCCTTGACATTGAAATGCCGGAAGAAAATGGTTTTCACCTCATGGAAATGGTGCGGCCCCTTCAGATTCCGACCATTTTTACCACCGCACACGAACACTATGCGCTGAGGGCAATCAAGCACATGGCCCTGGATTATCTACTCAAGCCAATCGAACCATCAGAACTGATTGCGGCGGTAAGCAAACTGACGAAACCACAATCTGATTTTCTAAAGAAAAGCTATACCAAAATCCTGTTGCCAACCAGGGCAGGCTATCAGTTCTGCCTGCCGGAAGAAATGATGTACTGTGTCGCAGATGGCGCGTATACCAAGGTGGTGCTACAAGAGAACGATTTACTCGTTTCCCGCAACATTGGTCAACTGGAAAAGGAATTACGTGCTTTTTCGTTTTTCCGTATCCATAAATCTTATCTCGTCAATCTCTTGCATGTGCAGGCGTATATCCGCGGCAATGGCGGTCAGGTCGTGATGTCTGATGGCATGGAACTAGATGTTTCTAAACGCAAACGGGAAGATTTTTTACAGGCAGTTTCCCGTTACTAAAATCAGACTGCCCGTTACTTTTTTGAATAAACCGTTCCTCAAATCCTGCTGTTGGGCGATGTGAATCTGAAATACTTTCAGGTATTCACCTTTTAATCACCCAACCTATGAAAAGGATTATCCAAACTGTTTTTTTTACCCTCTTTTTGCTTAGCAGTGGCACTGTTTTTAGCCAATACGGCAACATTTGGTATTTCGGAGATTTCGCCGGCCTGGACTTTAATGGTGGAGGTATCCCGACGGTTTTGACAGATGGTAAGCTAGATACTGATGAGGGCTGCGCCAGTGTCTGCGACCAAAATGGGGCGTTGCTCTTCTATGCTGATGGTACCCGGATCTGGGATAAAAACCACAACCTGGTATACAGCAGTATGCTGGGCAATTCGTCCTCTACGCAAGCTGCGGTTATCGTGCCCCGACCAGGAAGCAACACCAATTATTTTATTTTTACCATGGATGCGCAGTACTACAACTTTGCAAATGATGGAATGTATTACACTGAGGTGAAGGTTGTCAGTGGCGTGGTCAGCATTGTCAATCCCAATGTATTCATGCAAGATTATCAGAAATGTACCGAGAAAATCGCGGTGGCATGTCATGCAAATGGCTCAGATTATTGGGTCACTACTTTAAGGCGCAATGGGGATTTTGCGAGTTGGTCCGTTACAAGTGCAGGCGTGAGTCCGGTTCCGGTGATTTCTCCGGTGACTGCGATTGCAAACCCTTCTGGTGATGGCGATGATCGGGTTGGAGCGATGAAAATCAATGCACAGGGAAATCGTCTGGTGTTGGGGCGTCGGTCAAATGCCTCAGATAGTGAAATCTTTGACTATGACAATTCCACCGGAGAGGTTACGCTTAATCATGGGATATATACCTCTGGTGTAGTGTATGGGGTAGAGTTTTCTGCCAATGGAGACTACTTCTACATCAGCAAAGGCTTCAATCGGGTCTATATGTATGATGTTTCCAGCTTGACACCCACGCTTCTCCATACGAAATCAGGTGGGAATGAGCAAAGAGTGGGCGCTTTACAAATGGGACCGGATGGCGATATTTATGTGGCCAATGGCTATGAAGGTGATGATGGCGATTATCTGGATAAGATCAGCAGCGTGGAAAACGGCTTGCCAACTTATCATAATGATTTCATCGCTTTACCGGCCGGGCATAAGAGTCGTCTGGGTCTGCCGGATATTGTCAGTTGTTTCGTTCCGGTGCTGTCAAAAGATTGTGAGGTCTATGCTGGAATTGATTATCAGGTAGAGAATGGCTGCGCCTATCAATTTTCAGATGCTTCAACCGCAGGAAGTGGGACCACGATTCTGAGTTGGCAGTGGGACTTTGGAGACGGCAATACCTCTGCTCAGCAAAATCCGACACATTTTTACACCACGCCCGGTCAGTACAATGTTTGCCTGACGGTTACCGGCTTTGATGGAGAAGAATGTTGTATTTCCTCCTTTTGCCAGCTCATTGATGTGGAACAAATATGTGATGAACCCTGTGATATTCAACACCGCTTTGACTGGGAATTGACGGATAATTGTGGGGAATGTGCCGTCAATTTCAACGGTATCCTTGATTACACCAATGTCCCGGTTCTGGCCTGGTGGTATGACTTCGGAGATGGAAACACGGCAGTAGGCCAACAGCAAACCCATTCATACACCTATAATGGGACGTATAATGTCTGCGTAACGGTTATTGCCGCCATGCCTTCTCCTGATGGCCTGGGTTCTGACTGCTGTGTCTTTACACATTGTGAAACCATCCAGATTGATTGTGCCAAAGATCCACCATCTGATAAACGTTTTGGAAGCTTAGAGGCAGACCCATCTTCTTCCGCATTGGACGTATTCCCCAACCCCTCAGCGGGAAATATCCAGCTCAAAAGAAGCTTCTTCACTGAACAGAAGCTTGAAATTGCTCTCTATGATCTTATGGGGAAGGTGGTTTGGTCAAAAAAGAATATTCAGACATCTCAGAAAGATTGGACCTACACCATTGACGTTGACGCGAAACCTGGAATCTATCTCCTGACTCTGAAAGGCAAAGATTTTCAGGATGAAAAACGCGTTCTGATTCAGTAAAGAGATACCTATTATGAGCAACTGCCGCTGCCATCCGTCTCCGGGGATGGCAGCGCTATTGCAGAATAGCGTGAAATACGCAGTTCTCTGCTCATGCATCCTGTCTGAAGGGGGAAAGAATTTGGTGCCTGGTAAGAGAGCAACCATAGAATCAGGGACTCAATCAATAAGATCCCGATATCTTGCGTTATCACAGCAGTCCGCATACATCCAACATCTGAACCCATGAAAATCAACGTCCTGCTGTTTCTGTTGTTGATGAGCATACGTTTGTCCGAACTCTTTGCCCAATCAGAAAACCTGGATCAACAACTCCAATCCCATATTGAGAATGCTAATTTGCCTGGCTGTGCCGTCGCTGTGCCGTCGCTGTGATCACAGAAAAAGGTGTTGTCTACCACAGCGCTTTTGGCCTGAAAGATCGAGAACGCCAATTGCCTTTTGCGACAAATACCATCATGAATATTGGCTCCGTCTCAAAGACGGTGGTTGGTCTGGCTTTGGTCAAAGCAGTGGAAGCGGGGCATCTGAGCATGGATACGCCCATCAATGATGTTCTGCCGTTTTCTGTAAACAATCCCTTTTTTTCTGATCAACCCATTTTGATTCGCCATCTTGCCAATCACACTTCAGGCATCCGGGATAGTAAGCACTACGGTAAAACCTACGTGGCTGACCCTGACATTGAGCGCAGTGGTGATATTCACACGGATTTTCAAGGCTTCCTCCAAAGCCATGAAAGCCTGCGTTTGCAAGACTTCCTGTTTCGTATTCTGAATAAAAAGGGGCAATGGTATAAAAAGAAAAACTTCCTGCGAGCTGCACCAGGCACAGAAGCCGACTACGCCAATCTCAACGCGGCCCTCGCTGCCTTAGCAATTGAGCATGCCAGTGGGAAGGATTTTGAAAGCTTTTGTCAGGAAAAAATCTTTATCCCTTTGAAGATGAAGCATACCAGTTGGGATGGGAGTTCACTCAACCAGACCAGATTGGCAACGCCATATTTCCCTGCCGGGAAAGTCGTCCCACCTTATCGACTCAATAGCTGGCCGGATGGAGGATTGTATACCTCTGTGGAGGATCTGAGTCTTTTGCTGCAGGAAATAATCATGGCTTTTCAGGGGAAAAGCACATTCCTGTCTCATCCTTTTGCCAAACAATTGCTACCTGGCGATGACGATGGTCTGCGTGCTTTCTGGGGTATGGGGGAGAAAAGTCGCAATATAGGGCATGGTGGAAGCGATCCGGGGGTTCAGACTGATATGCAATTTAATGCAGATCGGCTGCTTGGGCGGATCATCTTTACCAATGTGAATGCCGAAGACAATGAAGCACTATGGGAACAGTATCGTGGGATTCATCGCATCCTGGCAGAATATGAGATGACGGTAAAGGATTAAGGATAAACAGTCAGAACGGTATGGAGTTAATGTCAAAAGATTCTATGCTTATGCCAAGCTTCCAACTGCAACAAGCCATCCGCCAACTTGAAAAGCGTAAAGGTGGTTATTACTATCTTCAGGTAGATGCTGACCTGGTGGATCAATATGAGAAAAAACGGGCCACCCGTTTGATTTGTACCATTGATAATACAGTTTCTTACTCCTGCGGCCTGAACCACCTGGGAGATGGCAATTTTTTCATCATCATTGCCACCAAACATCTCAAAAAGCTGGGCAAGGAATTAGGGGATGACATCACCGCTGAAATCAAAGAAGACCCCAACCCGCTTGGCGTAGAGATTCCGGAAGTATTGCAGGTGTTGCTGGCGCAGGATGAATACGCCAAAAGCGTATTCGACAGAATCACGGATGGGAAAAAACGCAGTTTGATTTATACCACCCGTACCATCAAGGACATTGACAAACAGGTGCAGAAGATCATGGAGATATTGGAACAGGAGGCTCAGAAACTTCGGAAGAAAGGGATTATGCTGGATGATTGATCTCATTAGGGCGTGCGACAAAACCCAATGTCGTCTTAAGCCTGATACCTAGCCGCTCAATCATATTCTTCAGCTGAGAAAGTGATCGCCTCAGGCCAGAAAATCTTACTTTCTGGTTTTGATGACGCACATGAAAGCTTTTCTCCCCCTCATCCTGTCCAGTTTTCTGCTGGCTTGTACCACACCGCCAGCTGAAGTATCCTGGACCAATCTGCTCGATCAAGATCTGGCCCAATGGGATCAATATCTCAGCTATCGCCACAAAGTTGGCTACGATGGCACTCCACCCACGGATAGCCTTGGCAATCCCATTTCACCAATTGGTTTTAATCCAGCAGGCTATGATGTTTTTGAGGTCATCGAAGAAGTGGGCAGTCCTGTATTGAAGGTAAGCGGTGAAATCTATGGCTGCGTGATCTCCAAAGAGTCATACGACAATTATCATTTTCGGCTGAAAATGAAGTGGGGCAATCAAAAATGGAATCCGCGCAAAAATCTGCTCAAAGACTCAGGGATTTTATATCATTCTATCGGGCCGATGGGGGCGGAACACTGGCGGTCCTGGATGCTGTCCCAGGAGTTCCAGGTCATGGAAGGCCACATGGGTGATTTTTGGAATCAGGCCAATTCCGCCATTGACATTCGCGCTTTTCCACCCGAATACATCATGAGCCCGGTCGCCGATGTGAGTCAAGCGTTTTTGCCAATGGGAGAAGGGGAAGAAGTAAAAGGCTATTGCATGCGAAGCCACAATGCGGAAAAACCGGCCGGAGAGTGGAATGATTTGGAGCTGATTTGTTTTGGCGGTAAAAGTCTGCACATCGTCAATGGCGAAGTGGTGATGGTGCTGGAAAACTCCCGTTATGTAGAGAATGGGCAAGTGATTCCGCTTACCAAAGGTAAGATCCAGCTACAAAGTGAGGCCGCTGAGCTGTTTTACAAAGACATTCAGATTCGTCCGTTGACGCAGATGCCAGAGCGCTACGCGGCTTTCTTTGCACCCTGAGCCTTTTTCTTCCACATATACCAGACCCCAAGCAGACCCACTCCCACCATCACAAGCCATCCGGCAAAGGGGATGCGGTTTTTTGAAGAAGGTTCAACGCCTCGCAGGCACCAGCCGGCCCAAAAGTATGGCTGTGCAAAATGGTTTTCCGATTTGTCTATCCAGGCCAGTTGTGCTTCCCGCAGGCTGCGGGCATGGCTTTTACCAGTGGCAAGCTGCTCGAAAAACAGGGTCTGAAGCCCATGAGCAGAGCGGTCATCCGTGGCCCAGACTGGGCTGAGGACGTTCTTGCTGCCAGCATGTCGAAACGCCTGCGCCAAACTGTGCATGCCTTCTCCTTCCTGTAAATTTCCTCCCAGCAATCGCTCCTCTGGATGTTGACACATGCCCAGCACCACCAAATCATTGCTCAGTGTTAGGTTGAACAACATATGTGCATACAGCTTATTGTCTGGGTCGGCCGGGCTCAATTGAACAAAGGAATTGAACGCCTGGCGATCACGACGTACGACATCTGCGGCAAGATGCAGAATCTGGCTGTTGGAGGCTGGGCCTTGTAAAGCTTTCCGTGTGGCTTCTTTTCCGATGAAAGCTTGGCCTTTAAACAGCCCGGCCGCATGTTTCACATCATCCTCATTGAAGCCGAGCGGTGGCAACTTTGAACCATCCGGTGCAACATCAGGCGCAAAGCCGACATAGCTGCTTTCGTGGGCTGCTTTTTCGCCCTGCTCCAGCCAAAGATCTACCGAAAAGGCATGTTCAATGTCAACTGATCGGATTAGCCACTCAATCTCTGGGAAGTTGGTGGAAGTAACTTCCTTACGTGGATCAAGCAAAGCGGCAAAGGGGAGGTTATGGAGAAAACCATCTGGAAACAGCAACACGCTTTCACAGTCGTCTGGTAAGAGAAACAAAAGCTTGCTGCTCAGGGAATGCCCTTCCAGAAGTCTGTCCCGGGTAGGTGGTTCTTCCTGTTCGGTTCCCACAAACTTTTGCCATGATCGTTCTTCACCCGCAAAACTGTAGACGTTCCAGGGCCAAAAAATGCTGATCAATTGTCCCCGATGCAGACGGATAATGAACATAAACTGTCCGACGAAAAAATAGCTATACGCAATCTGGTCTGGGCCAAGTGCTTTGGCAAAAGCCTTGAAGTCAAAGCCTGGATTGGCATAAAAGCGTCGGTAATAGATTGGAAATTGCGCTTTAATGAGACTTTGTAACTGCTTTTGCTGCTGATAGAGCTGGTGAGAACGATTAAGCAGGCTGTCCCGTTTCTCTGGCTTTTCCCGTAGGCGCTGGTAGGTCAGGCCAAGTTCTTCTTTGAGTGCTTGCTCTTGCTGATGGATATCAGCTGGAAGACTTGTAAGCTGCATGTCGGGGCGCTTGGCCACGGCCAATTGAAGAGAATAAGATTTCCACTTTTCGGATATCACAAAGGCTTGTTCAAGATAGTTTTGATCCTTCATTTGCCTGTGTAACACCTCCAGCGTATGGTAAGCTTCTTCGTAGATTGTCCGATGTTTCCGGATCGTTTCCCGCCATGAATCAGGGGTGCGAAGATTGATGCGCTGGCTGTCAATCACCGCAATGGCCGCCTGGAGAAGGGCGTTGGCCTCGCGTAAAGGGGTATGGACGCTATCGGTCTCTACATGAAAGAAGTGCGCCTTTTTCACTACACCCCAGACACACAAAACTTCTTCTATTCGGGGGATGTGCCAGAGGGACGCAAGCTCGATTTGCCCATCTTCGATCAGCAGGGGTTTGCCAGTCAGAGATTCAAATGCCTGTCTGGCGTATTTTTCTGCCAGTCTGTAATCTTTTAGCGGGAGCAGGCTCTCTGCATAGGCAGCCCGGGCGGCATTCAGGTCAGGATCATTGTCTGGCAAAACCGCTCCCATATCCCTGACGGCTTTGAAGCGATTTTTTTCGATCTGATCGTGGCGAAGCAAAGGGCGACTGGCATGGAGTTCTGCGATACGCCCGTGGTGGCCTGCCACCGTGGGATGATGCGCGCCATACACAGCCTGAAATCGCTTGCGTGCATCGGCATTGCTTTCCAATGTCTTGTCCATATCGCCCATCTCGCGATATATGTCGCTTTCCAGCAACTTTTCCGGGCCAAGCGATGAATGTCCCTTACCAAGTTCTGCCTCCCTCAGCTGAATGGATCGCTGGATGGCCTGTAAAGCAGGCTCGAATTCTCCCAGATCATATGCAAGTTTTGCTTGTTCATAAGTAATTTTGGCTCTGAGAGACGTCTGAGGTTGTTTCTCCTGGTCCAGAATGCTTTCAGCTTGCTTCAGATATACTTTCGCTTCCTCCAGTTCACCCAATGGTCTGAGGGTCTGGGCCATCCGGTAGCGAGCTTCGATTTGTTGATCTGCTGTCAGTTGAGTTTGAGTACTCAGCACATCAAACAGGATACCTTTGGCGCGTAGATATTCTCCCTTTTCGACCAGATTTACAGCAGATTGAAGTGAGGAAAGACTCGCTTGATGTGATGGATTGTCTTGAATATCTGCCCGAATGTGTTGCTGCCCAAAACTGAGAGATACCCAAAGTATGAAGAGAATGCTTGTGCTATGTGTTTTCATGAACCGAAAAATACAGAAAGTGGCTGAGCAGATCAAATGATGGTGCCCAATGTGAAATGATGCTTGATCGCGTGAATACAAAGAGACAATCAGCCTTTTTCCCCTATCATCATCCGATGCGCCAGATTGAGCATTTGATCCTCCTGAAAAGCTTGTCCCATCAGTTGAATCCCAAATGGCAGGCCTTCATCTGTCTTGCCCAAAGGCAAGGAAATGGCTGGTACACCCGCTAAATTGGCGTGAACGGTGTAGATATCACTCAAAAACATCTCAATGGGATCATCCATCTTCTCCCCGATCCGGAAGGCCGGGCCAGGTGCAGTGGGGGTCAAAATCACATCGCAGGCAGCAAACATCTGTTCAGTAGCCTCTTTGATCAATCGCCTCACTTTCATGGCTTTGGTGTAGTATGCATCAAAATAGCCAGCGGACAGGACAAAGGTCCCCAGCATGATGCGTCTCTGTACTTCGGAGCCAAAGGCTTCTGACCGGCTCAATCGGTAGACTGATTCCAGATCATGGGCTTTTTCGCTGCGGTGCCCATAACGAATGCCATCGAAACGACTAAGATTGGATGAGGCTTCAGCGGTCGTGAGGATATAATAGCAGGGAACCACATGTTCCAGTAGAGGAAAGGAAAGTGGTTTGAGCTGATGACCAGCCGCTTTGAGGTCTGCGAGGATAGTCTGGGTGCGGGCATGGATCTGTGGATCAAGCCCCGGTGAGTCGAGTGCTTCCTGCAGATAGCCAATGGTCATGGGCTTTTCTGCTGACAAAGCAGTGGAGTAGGGGAGAACTGGCTGAGAAGAAGCGGTATTGTCCTTGCCATCTGGCCCGGCCATGATTTCAAGCAGCAGGGCGGCATCTTCAACCGAACGGGTAATGGGGCCAATTTGGTCAAAGCTGGAAGCATAGGCGATCAGTCCCCAACGAGAGATCCGGCCATAGCTGGGCTTGAGACCTATCGTTCCACAAAATGCCGAAGGCTGACGCACGGAGCCTCCGGTATCTGATCCGAGGGCAGCATGGCATAAATTGGCTGCAACCGCGGCGGCTGAGGCGCCGGAAGAGCCTCCAGGTACGCGATCCTCATCAATGGGATTACGGGCTGGGCCATATACGCTGGTTTCGTTGGATGAACCCATGGCAAACTCATCGCAGCCCTGGCGACCAATCACGATGGCGTCTTCCGCAAGCAGGCGTTCCAGAGCGGTCGCGGTAAAAAGCGAATCAAATCCATCAAGAATGCGAGACGAAGCTTGTAAGCGGTGGCCCTGATAGCAAATCACATCTTTGATGCCAATGACGAGGCCGGCCAGGCGGCCAGCGGTCCCTTCTGCCCGTTTGGCATCAATCAATGTTGCCTTTTCCTTCGCCTCTTCCTCAAATACCTCGACAAACAGATTGAGGTGTTGATGGGCTTCGATGCGGTCTAAATAAAAATCTACCAGATCGCTGACAGTCAGCAGTCCGGTAGACAGATCCCGCTGGATGTCAGCGAGGCTTTCGTACAATTTCACTTGTTCAGGTGTTGGGGCTGGCTGATGGCCGTAATGCCTCAGTCAGTCTTGGTTTCTTCTTCAATTCTGGTGGCTTCGGCCTCGATCTCACGTTTGATCTCGCGGGAAGCGTCTTTGAATTCACGGATGCCTTTGCCCAGGCCGCGTGCGAGTTCAGGAATCTTTTTGGCCCCGAACAACAACAAGAGCGCAACCATGATCAGGATGACTTCCGGACCACCCAGGCCTCCAAGAAACAACAATGTGCTCAGCAACATATTCATAATGAATTCTATTTTCCTTTCTATGACTGACACA
>JBCBZF010000590.1:0-4647 GCA_039815525.1 Bacteroidota bacterium
AGGTGGTATTCTCCCCCACTCCGAGGCAACATTGCTCCCAGCTCGGCATAAGAAACCGCACCACAAAAAGCAGTGATACCCCCAATCACCCAGAGCATCAAAAGTGCAAAGACGCTCTTTAGATCGGTTAGCTGAAATCCAAGGCTGGTAAACACGCCGGTGCCAATCATATTGGCGATCACAATGGCCGATGCGGTTCGTACACCTATGCCAGCGGGAGAAGTAGGGGTTTTCATATTTGACGTATCAATCGGCTGCAAGTTTGCCTTCCTGCATGATCATATAGCCATCCTGAAACAGATACCAGGCCTGTTCAATGTCGCCGATTGCGCTCCAGGGCTGCCCATCAATCACCAGTACATTTGCATTGAGACCTTTTTTTAAGAAGCCAAAAGCATACTCCTTGCGCAAAGCAATGGCACCATGACTGCTGGCAATTTTGAGGACTTTTCCAACAGGGATGCCAGATTCAGTCAACAATTTCATTTCCTGCAACAGGCTGCTGCCAAAAGTCATATTTTGTTGCGTATTGGTTCCGGCACCGAGGATCACTCCAAGGGAATCTGCCAGAAAAGCATTTTTCATTCTTTGTGGCAGGCTGGCGTCTTCTGTGGCTTGAAAGAAGCTCAAGGTGGGGACAAAAACAACCTCCTTTTCTGCCAGCAGACGAATGCTTTGCATTCCCATTGAATCACTGGCACCATGTTCGATGCAGTCGGCACCTGCTGCAATGGCCATTTGTACATCGGCGTCCGTCCCGGTATGTACCGTGGCCCACATCTTGCGTTCATGCGCACGTTCAATGATGGCCTGCATGAGATCCGCAGACATTTTGGGAACCGTCCCCATCAAATCATTGAACACGATTTTCACTCCACTCAGACCGTTCTCATATAAATCGTCCACATACATTCTGGCCACATCTTTTCCTTCGACCTCAAAGGTTGCCTGATCGATCAGGTTCTGATTGCCCTTGAATAAGGTTCCGGCCGGATAGCCACCCGGGGCAGTGAAGGTCGCCCCGGTAGCATACACCTTTGGGCCTGACATGGTCAGATTGTCAATCTGAGAGCGAAGCTTGACGATATTTTCGGTGATGTCCCCCACCGACCGGATGGTGGTTATGCCCGCCCGGTGCAGATTACGACGCACAGTCGGACGTTGTCGCAAAAACTCCGGTAGCTGCCCAAATGCACCAATGCCCTCATTTTCTTTGCTCGGTGCATAGAAATGAGTGTGCAGATCCACCAGGCCCGGCAGAACCGCTTTGCCTTTGAGATCAATAATTTTTGCACCAGCAGGCGTTTCGCAGTCTTGTCCCACACAGCTGATATCTCTTCCTTCTATCACCAATGTTCCAGCGAAAGCACTATCCCGCATTCCATCCCAGATCTGGGCGTTTTTCAGGACGACAGCCTGATTTTCTGCATCGGGCCACTCGTAGAGCCCCCGGTTCAAAATCACATAGAATCCACCAATGCTGAGACTGGTCATCAGGATCAGTCCAATGAGGAAAAAACGCAGACAGCCTTTAGGTTGCTTCATGCTGTAAATTTGGCATTTAGCTTAGGCGTGTGCAAGCAATTCGCTTTTCAATGCATCGAAAGAGGCAGGCAAGTCCGTACAAACACATTTTTTATCCACCAAAGCGGCCATCGCAGGCGGCAAGTCGATGGTTTTGTCCAGGCTTTCTGCCATCACTTCTAAAAATTTAGCCGGATGAGCAGTTTCCAAAATGATACCCTGGTATTGTGGATGTTGCCTCCGGAAAGCTTCCCAAGCCAGGACACCAACGGCCCCATGTGGATCAATGATGTAGCCAAATTTATCCTCCACCTTTCTGATTGCCTCCCGGGTTTGCGTATCATTGTAGGCAAAGCCAGAGATCATTTGCCGCATCATCTGCCAGTCAGAATCGAACAGAGAATCCATCCGAACAAAATTTGACGGTCGGCCTACATCCATGGCATTGGAAATGGTTCGAACAGAGGGTCGGGGTAAGTATTTTCCATGTGCTAAATACTGAGGAACCACATCATTGGCATTGGTTGCCGCCACGAAGTGCGCGATGGGTAGGCCCATTTTGGCAGCAAACAAACCAGCAGTGAGGTTGCCAAAATTGCCGGAAGGAACCACAAAACAAAGTGGGTGTTCAGGGTTTTCTACTTGCTGCCATGCCCGGAAATAGTAAAATGATTGAGGGATCAGGCGGGCTATGTTGATCGAATTGGCAGAACTAAGTCGTCGTTTGGATTGAAGTTCCTGATCGAGAAAAGCGCTTTTTACCATGGCCTGACAATCATCAAAACTTCCATCGATCCGCAAGGCCTGTACATTGTGCCCCAGCGTGGTCAACTGTTTTTCTTGTAATGGGCTCACCTTTCCTTTCGGGTATAATATCACCACTTCAATTCCTGGGGTTTGGAAAAATCCGCTGGCTACGGCGCCACCAGTGTCTCCTGAAGTTGCAACCAGGATGGTTAGTGTCTCAGGATCGTTTTCCACAAAATGCCCCATCAATCTTGCCATGAAACGCGCGCCAACATCTTTGAATGCCAAAGTTGGACCGTGAAAGAGTTCCAGTATCCCGGTTTGAGAATCGAGCCAATGGACCGGTGTATCAAAGTTCATCGCATCAAAGACAATTTCCCGCAGCTTTTCGGAAGAAATGCTTTCTCCCAACAGATGATGTGCTACTTGGAAAGAGAGCTCCGGAAAAGACAAGCTTGGCAATGCCTGAAAAAATGATTTCGGTAAGGGTGAAATCTGTTTGGGCATGTATAAACCATTATCTTTCGGAAGCCCTTCCAAGACAGCTTGTCGCAGAGAAACAGACTGCTGGGGTGAATTGGTGCTAAACAATTGCATGATGAAACAACTCTTGATTCTGGGATTGATTTGTGTATTGGGGGCTTGCCAGTCGGCGGAAAAAACGCAAGCTGGGCCAGCGGACAAAAGACTTGGGTTTGAATACCTGCCACCTTTGCCAGATCATGTGTCGGCTGCACCCGACAGCATCTATGCCAATGCCTTTAAGGCATGGGACGGAGATTGGGAAGGTATATTCACCATATTTGAAGATACTGCTGGTCAGAGAAATGCTCCGGTGCAGCCTCGTATTCGAGATCTTGAAGCACTTGACTCTCTCGAACTCATTGTATCGAATCAGATTCAGGTAAAACAAGGCTATTCTTCCTCTGATCCGTTTTATCAAAGTGTCAATATCACAGATTTGGTTCCAGATGGAAAAGGAAAGGGTACATCTTTCAAAAGCCATGGTGCCAATCTGATCCGCGGCAATGAATTGTGGTGTGTGGTCATCAAAGCTGACGAAACGGTGGTTCATACCGGAACCAAGGAAAAAGGTGATGTGATTATATGGGAGAGAGCGATAGAAGGCAAAACGGAATATTTTTATGAGGAGGTCAAGGGAGATACTTATCGAATTATTGGTTGGGGCTACTATGGAGAGGATGACCTGACCAAAGCACCTAAAACCTGGTTTTTCGGTGAATATCGTCGAAAAAACACCCGGTAGCCTCATTTGATGCGCACCGCTCCGTGCATATTGATGGTAGAAACAAATCGCTCACAACCAATCCCGGCATCCATAAAAACATATTGCATAGCAATGGCAACCCGAAAAGCAGCTTCGTCTCCGCGACAGAGGGCAAACATGGCCGGACCGGCTCCGGAAATGCTACATCCAAGTGCCCCCGCATTGAGAGCGGCTTGTTTTGCTTCATAAAAATGTGGAATCAGCTTCGACCGGTAGGGTTCAGCAATCACATCCTGAAGAGAGCGACTGATTAAGCCATAATCGGCCTGGGTAAGACCGGCAATCATGCCGCCGAGATTGCCCCACTGCGTAACGGCATCAGACATGGGGATCTCTGTCCGAAGAATACTACGGGCTTCGGCCGTGAGAATCTCAAGATTGGGCAGGACAGCAGCTGCGTATAAATCTTCAGGAGTCGGTATGTTGACCGTATCCAAATCCTTATTGCTCCGTACCAGCACCATGCCTCCAAGAAGGCATGGCCCGACATTGTCTGCGTGAATTGCCCCTCCACTGGCAATGGCCTCTCCCTTCAAAGCTGCGGGCAATAGTTCTACTTTGGAAAGTGGACGTCCCATTAGTTCGTTCACCGCCAATGCACCAGCCACTGCACTACAGGCAGAAGAGCCTAATCCACTGCCAATGGGAATGCCTTTATGAATTTCCATCTCTATTCCCTGCACCACCCCAAGTTGTTGCATCAAATCGAGTGCCGCTACACCAGCAGTATTTTTTTCTGGCATTAAGGGGAGCTTTCCTTGATCACCCGTAATCTTTGAAATGGTCAGACCGGGTGTATTGGAAAATCGTACCACCACATCATCCCCTGGTCGCTGAATGGCAAAACCAAGAGTGTCAAACCCGCAAGCAACATTGGCAACTGTCGCAGGGGCAAATACATGCACCTCGTTTCTCATTGAATCGAATTTGGGTGGGGGAAAAAGGTCAGGCCTTTCGGATGTCCGAAAGGCCTGACAAATATAGAAGCTTTCGGGGAATTTATTCCACGATGATCTTACGATAGGTTTTCACAGTCCCAATCTCGACTTCCAGCATATACAAGCCTCTGCTCAGACCTGCGACATCAA
>JBCBZF010000582.1:0-4708 GCA_039815525.1 Bacteroidota bacterium
GCAGTGTTGGCGGTGCTATTCCTGGTTGGTAACTCGTTGCTGTTGATTGTTAGGACTCGTGTTAAGGAGACTGCGATACTTCAAACTATCGGCTACTCTCGGGTGTTAATCGCTGTGTTGGTGTTGATCGAAGGAATGGCTATAGGTTTATTAGGTGGGCTAGTTGGTGTTACGGGGTCATTGATGTTTTTTCACTTTCAGGCGTTTACCTTTGGTAATGAAGGTTTGACGTTAGCGTTGGTGCCGTCGGTAGAGGTTTTCCAGCGTGGGATCTTGATAGCGGTGTTATTGGCGTTATTAGCGTCGGTTTATCCAGCGTGGAAGTCGACAAGTCGGCCATTAATCCAGACTTTAAATGCATAATAGTGGAGTGTGTGATGCTGCCTTTTTCATACGCTATTAGAAATTTGTTAAGAGATCCGGCTCGGCTGGCTCAGACGGTTGGTGGTGCCGCGCTGGTGGTGTTACTGTTGATGGCGGCAATGGCTCTCAATATAGGAATGGACGGTGTGTTGAGGGCATCTGGGTCGGAGGACAATGTGATTTTATTAGGTAAGGGATCGGAGGAGTCGATTGAGCGGTCTGAGGTTCATAGAGATGTAGAGACGTTTGTGACGACTGGAGTTAAAGGAATTGTCTCTATGCTAGGGCAACCGGCGGTTTCGGGCGAGATTGCATTCATGGCTCCTGTAGCTACTAAATCTGCTGAGGGATTGCAGGCGATTTTTCGCGGAGTTAACGAGCGTGTTATGTTGGTGCGCGATGAGGTTGTGGTTGTGGAGGGGCGTTTTCCAGGGCCAGGTGAGGTTATGGTTGGGACTTTAGCATATTCTGGGTTAGGTGTGAAAGCTGATGATCTTGCGGTTGGTGAGGTGATCAGCTTCAGCGGTGAGGATTTCGATGTGGCCTGACTGGTAAAGCGTTCGATGAGATTGGTTCCGATAAACCCGGAACCTCCGGTGATAAATACCTTCATCTTTGTAAGATTAGCGGTCCGACCGCCCTGGCCTAGGCCAGAACGGGACGGACTTTCTCAGCGAAATATTTCAATGTGATGTCAAGCCCTTCAGAACGGGAAACTGTTGGCTCCCAGCCCAGGACTCTCTTTGCTTTTTCGATGTTAGGTTTGCGGATCTTGGGATCATCTTTCGGGAGATCTTTGAAGACGATGCTGCTGTCGCTACCGGTAAGCGCAATGATTTCTCTGGCAAAATCCAGAATGGTGATTTCCTGTGGATTGCCAATGTTGACCGGCAATGTCTCATCACTCAACAACAGTTTATAAATCCCCTCGATCAGGTCCTGGACATAGCAGAACGAGCGGGTTTGACTGCCATCCCCAAAAACGGTGATGTCTTCCCCACGTAATGCCTGACCCATGAATGCGGGAAGCACCCGTCCATCATTGAGGCGCATGCGCGGTCCATAGGTGTTAAAAATCCGGACGATACGCGTCTCAACCTGATGATATCGATGATAGGCCATGGTAATGGCTTCCATATAACGTTTGGCCTCATCATAACAGCCGCGATAGCCAATGGGATTGACATTGCCCCAATAGTCCTCCGGCTGAGGATGGATCAAAGGATCTCCATACACTTCTGAGGTACTGGCGATGAGAATACGCGCACCTTTTTCTTTGGCCAGACCCAACATTTTGTGGGTGCCCATTGCACCGACCTTGAGCGTCTGGATTGGAATTTTCAGATAGTCAATGGGAGAAGCAGGAGAGGCGAAATGGAGAATGTAATCCAGCTGGCCTTCTACCCAGGTATATTCGGTTACATCATGTTTGATAAACCGAAAATCTTCATGCCCGGAAAGGTGGGCAATGTTCTCGAGATTGCCAGTGATCAAATTGTCCATGGCAATCACACGGTAGCCGCGCGCAAGGAAAAGATCACACAGGTGGGAACCGAGAAATCCGGCCCCCCCTGTGATTAACACACTTTGCTTATTGTTCATGTTTTGTTGTCTCCAATGTTTGCTGATGTACGTCTGGACGTCCGATAGAGAAATAGGTGAACCCCAGTTTTTCGAGATCCTTCGGTGCGTAAAGATTCCGGCCATCAAAAATGAGGGCATTGCGCATACCGGCTTTGATGCCTGCCAAGTCGATAGACCGGAACTCGTTCCATTCGGTGATGATCAGTAAGGCGTCAACATCAGCGGCTGCGGCCTGGGCGTTTTCCTGGAAATCGATGTTCAGATCAGTGTAAGTCTGTACTGCTCCCATCGCTTCCGGATCAAAAGCTTTCACTTTTGCCCCCATTGCCAGCAATTTCTCGATGATGATCAATGCCGGTGCTTCCCGGATATCATCGGTGTTTGGCTTAAATGAAAGTCCCCAAATCCCAAAGGTTTTGCCACGCAGGTCTTTGCCAAAATAATCGACCACTTTGTCGACAATCACTTCTTTTTGCTTCTGATTGACTTGCATCACTGCGTCCAGAATGCTGAATTGGTATGCGTACTGACGAGCGGTTTTGAATAATGCAGATACGTCTTTGGGAAAACACGAGCCACCATATCCTACACCTGGAAAGAGAAAGCGCGGTCCGATGCGGGAATCTGTTCCAATCCCCCGGCGAATGGCATCTACATCGGCTCCTACCTTCTCACACAAATTGGCAATCTCATTCATGAAAGAGATTTTGGTCGCCAAAAAGGAGTTGGCGGCATATTTGGTCAGCTCTGCGCTGGGTTCATCCATTTGGATGATCGGATTGCCGGAGCGGACAAATGGCTTATACAGCCTTGTCATCATGTCCATTGCTTTTTCTGAGCGGGTTCCGATTACGATGCGCTCCGGTTTGAGAAAATCTTCAAGGGCATAGCCTTCCCGCAAAAACTCTGGATTGGACACCACATCAAATTCCATGTCAGTCTTCTCTGCAATGGCTTTGCGCACCTTTTCTGCCGTACCGACAGGTACGGTACTTTTGTTGACAATGACCTTGTATTCCGTCAGCATTGGGCCAATCTGACTGGCAACACCCAGAACATACTGAAGGTCTGCTGATCCATCTTCCATTGGAGGGGTTGGCAGAGCAAGGAAAATGATGTCAGCAAAAGCGACTGCTTCAGCCAGCGAATCAGTGAAATGGAGCCGACCTTCCTGGGTGTTTCGACTAAACAAAACTTCCAGGCCTGGTTCGTAGATGGGGACTTCGCCTGCCTTGAGGCGGGCCAGTTTATCAGGGTTGTTGTCCACACAAAGGACCTGATTGCCTACTTCTGCAAAGCAGGTTCCGCCTACCAATCCGACATAGCCGGTTCCAATAACTGCGATATTCATGTTGATTCGATTGTTTAATTGTGAGTAGGAAGGCTTAGCATACGCTCTCCCCGGATATATAATTCCTGATTGCTTTGAAAATCTTCATAGACTGATCTGATGCCAGCTTCAAGCGAAATGGACGGCCGAAAACCGCTTGCCAGAAGCTTGCCCACATTCATCAGTTTGCGGGGGGTACCGCCAGGTCTGGCCGTATCAAAATCCAATTCGCCAGTAAAACCGACCACTTTTTTCACCAAAAGAGCCAGATCCTTAATAGAGATATCTTCACCAACACCTACATTGACCAATTCGGCTTCTTCATAATGCTCCATGAGATGGAGGCAAGCGGCTGCCAGATCGTCTACGTGCATGAACTCACGCAGTGGACTTCCATCGCCCCATATTTCTACTGAAGCTTTGGCGTTGATTTTGGCTTCATGAAACTTCCTGATCAAGGCTGGCAGTACATGCGAGTTTTGCAGATCATAATTGTCATTGGGACCATACAAATTGGTGGGCATGGCAGAGATGAAGTTGCAGCCATACTGTGCACGATAGGCCTCGCAGAGTTTGATCCCTGTGATTTTTGCGATTGCGTAGGGTTCATTGGTCGGTTCCAGCGGGCCGCTCAATAAGGCATCTTCCGGGATGGGTTGCGGGGCCATTTTGGGATAAATGCAGGAACTCCCCAGAAACATCAGCTTTTCACACTGATGAACATAGGCTTGATCAATCACATTTGCAGCAATCATCAGATTGTCATACAGAAATTCCGCCCGATAGGTATTGTTGGCATGAATGCCACCAACTTTTGCCGCTGCCAGAAAGACAAAATCTGGCTTTTCGGCAGCAAAGAAATTGGCTACAGCCTGCTGATTCCGCAAGTCCAGTTCTGCTGAACGACGGAGCAGAAGGTTGTCATGGCCCGCTGCCTGCAATTGTCTGACAATGGCAGAGCCGACCATGCCGGTGTGACCGGCCACATATATCTTAGCTGAGCGCTGCATATTGTACTTGTTTTTTGGACCGGCGTGACGTGGCTGAGCAACCAGACCGCGTCCGCATGGTCTTTAGCTCTGAGATTTCGAGCGCCAAGGAGGCCGGTTCCTTCCTGCAGGCTTTGACCGACCTGGCGGGCGAGAAGATAGGAACCTGGGCCGATGCCGTCCGTGTCTTAACGGTCGCCGAGACCCGAACGCCCATGCCGGCGGAGCCAACGTTCCGTGCTTTGGTGGAGGATGCGATCGCTTTAAAGGATGCCTCACTCGTCATCTTTCGCGACCGCACGCTTGTCGAGTTTAAGACGGATGAGCTCGGTGGACTCTATGAGTACAAAGAGGGCGATCACACATCGTGGCAAATCGGCGAAACCAAGTCGCACCACTGCCATCTCAGTCTTAACGCCGTGACCCGCGTTGAGTTTTCGGC
>JBCBZF010000491.1:0-5267 GCA_039815525.1 Bacteroidota bacterium
ACCACAGACCAATCTCAGGACAGTACCGATGCATTTTCTCTGGCCATTACCATGGATTATCTCTTCAAGGGCGGTATCTATGGCAGTGCTGCACTATTGTACAACAACCAGGGCAGTAGAGGTGGCTCTCTGGAAAACGGCCTGACAGGTGCAGGGAATCTATCCGCACGAAACTTGTTTCCTGCAAGCTGGAGCTTTCTGCTTCAGGGTTCGGGGAATCTGACACCACTTCTGAGCATGAATGTCAGTGCCATCTATTCACCCGATAATAATCTGTTGATTTTCTTCCCTTCCTTTACTTATTCAATTAAGGAAAACTGGGACATTGACTTGATTGGTCAATCCTTTTTTGCGCAAACCAATGGAACCTTCGGACATGGTTCGACTGCTGCATTTTTGCGATTGAAATGGAGCTTCTGATTTCGAGAGCTTTCCAACAAGTAAGATTTTCCCAATTTTCGGACAAAATACACCATTGAGGATAGAGAATTAACCGTTGGGGGTAAGTCAGCGACAATTTGCCCAATCCCCTTTTATCTTCGACATGTTAGAAACACTCATTTTTTTGAGTAAAATCTAATTTCATGGGGCCGATTGACCAGTTGTCTTGCGGCCATTGTTTGGGGTAAATGCTTGTGCCGGAAGCCAATATTGGGCAATCCACTCTTCGGCACAGGCTTTCTTTGTATAAGCTCTTTATCATGAAAAAACTGACGTTCGTATTTTTCTTGCTTTTGGCTATTGGGAGTAGCCGTGGGCAGGACCTGATTCTTACCTATCAAAATGTATTGGGCCCTACCTCAGTGGACACAGTAATTGTCTACTTTGACAACGTAAGTGGGGCTCCTATTCAGATTGGTGCTGTCAATCTATCACTGGTATATCAATCTGCCTGTGCGAGTTATCTGGGGAGTGTATCCATTTTTGAGCAATCCTGGGGTTCCTCTTTTGAAGGCATTCAAAACAACAATGCCAATTCATTTTACAACACGGTCACCTATGACCGTCGTTATCAGTATGGCAACACCAGTGCGACTTTTCCACCGACAACCATTCTACTGTCTCCAAATGATGGACCGGTCCCAGTCATGCGGATCCTGCTCAACAGCGCCTGTGCCAGTTTTAAACGCCTGGAAAGCCGCCAGGAAAATGCCTTCAACGAAATCACAAACCAAAACGGCATCAATATTCCCTACATCATCGGCAATCAGCAGGTAGGTCTTCCAGTCGAATGGATGGGATTTGAGGCGGTCGCCATTTCTGAAGAAGCGATTCAGCTCAATTGGCAAACTGCTTCTGAAATTAACAATGACCGCTTTTCCATTGAAAAAAGTGGTGATGGTGAGAACTTCCAGGCCATTGGCACGCTCAAAGGCGTGGGTAACAGCCAACAGGTCAATAGCTATGATTTCGTTGACAAAACGCCCATGCACGCAGTCAACTACTATCGTATCAAGCAGATCGATCTCGATGGAGAATTTTCATATTCAGACATTCGTCAGGTACAAATGGCTGACTGGTCTGCCACTTTTCTGCAGGCATATCCCAATCCGGCTACCGATAAGATCCATGTCATTTCCCGCTTGTCCAACAGCAGCATGTATACACTACGGCTGAGCGATCTACAGGGAAAGGTATTGCACGAACAACGGACGGAGGTCAGTCTCCAGCCAGTCGAAATCAACCTTGATGGACTTGCCAAAGGCATGTACATTCTGGACGTTTTAGAGGAAGCAGAGGGAGTTGGCCAAAGCTGGAAAATCATCAAGGAATAGCAAAATGTAGCACACATACTTTACTGAAGGCGGCCCTGGGCCGTCTTTTTTGATGAGGAATTTTTATTTTCAGTCCATGAAAATTGCCGCCATCATTCTCGCCGCCGGAGAGGCCAGTCGCATGGGTAAAGCCAAACAATTGCTGAATTATGATGGAGAAAGCTTTTTACATCGCAGCATTCGTCTGGCCAGCCAATTGACAGATCAGTGTATTGTCGTTTTGGGCGCGCATGCAGAGCTCATCAAACCGACCATTTTGCAGAAAGATGTTCGTATAGCCATGAATCCCAATTGGGCCAGTGGGATGGGCAGTTCCATACGTGCAGGCATGCAGCACATTGATCCAGATACAGATTGGGCTTTGCTGCTTCTCGTGGACCAACCCCACATCAGTATCCATCATTTACAGCAGCTCATTCAACCACAGAATACTTACCCCATCAATGCGACTGCTTATGGTCAAAAGATTGGCGTCCCGGCAGCATTTCACCGCAAACTTTTCGAAGAGCTTCGGATGTTATCCGGTCAGGAAGGCGCAAGAAAGCTGATTCGCAGCCAACCAGAGCGAGTGTTCCACATTCCATTCGAAGCCGCCGCTCAGGACATCGATACCCCTGAAGACTATGCCGCGCTGACCGCAAAGTTGCGGAATCCAGATTCACAAAAAGCTGAACCCGAATGATTCTGTATATTCGTCGTCCAACAGTTGATTATGTTGCACCAACAAAACTTCCGCTTATCCATTTTCCTTGGGCTGGCAATGTTTCTGGGAAACATCCTTTCCGCTCAGGCACCTCTTCCCGCTAAAAGCAGTGCTGAGATTCAGCATGAGCTAAAAAAGCTAAATGTACTTGGCTCCGTTTTATACGTCGCTGCGCATCCAGATGATGAAAACACACGTCTCATTGCCTGGTTAGCTGGAGCAAAGGGCTATCGCACTTCTTATATCTCTTTGACACGTGGAGATGGAGGGCAAAACATCATTGGAGATGAAAAAGGCAGTTCGTTAGGTGTTCTGAGAACCCAGGAATTATTGGCCGCAAGGCGGGTCGATGGTGGGGAACAAATGTTTTCCAGAGCCATTGATTTTGGCTATTCCAAAAATCCCGAAGAAACTCTCGCCTCCTGGGACAAAGAAAAGGTTTTGGCTGACTTGGTATGGGCCATCAGAAAATTTCAGCCAGATGTCATCATCACGAGATTTGCCACCCCAGAAAAAGGTGGTGGTGGTCATGGGCACCACACGGCCTCCGCGATGCTGGCGCATGAAGCCTTTAGCCTCGCCAATGATCCCAGTGCTTTTCCAGAACAACTTCAGCATGTAGGCGTCTGGCAAGCCAAGCGTCTGTTGTGGAACAACTATTGGGTATTCCGACGCTATCAGCCAACTGAAGAAGAGCAAAAAGGCATCCTGACAGTCAATATCGGTGAATATGATCCCTTGCTGGGCCGGAGTTATGGTGAGATTGCTTCTGAAGCCCGTTCAATGCACAAATGCCAGGCTTTCGGTGCCAATTTGTTTCGTGGCAGTCTTGACGAATATCTCGAGCATGAGTTGGGCGAAAGAGCCGATGGAGACCTTTTCGACGGCATCAATACCAGTTGGGAAAGAGTCCAGGGTGGAAAAGCGGTAGGAAAAATATTACAAAAGGTATTTGACCAATTCGATCCGACCAATCCAGCTGCCTCGGTACCAGATTTACTTAAATCTTATCAGATCCTTGATGGACTGGAAGGCAACTGGGCGGCATACCAAAAGCGGAAGTTGAAGGAAGTCATCTTATACTGTGCAGGATTGTGGATGGAAGCCTATTCTGACCAGCCGACCGTGGCCCTCGGAGACAGTGTCAGCTTCCAGCTTGACATGCTGCAACGAACCCAGATCCCGGTTTTTGTGGAGCAGGTTGACTTTGGCAAAGAAGGTGGCGTCATCAAATATGACAAGCAGTTGGCAACCAATTCCAAGGTTGAGAGCATCAAATTCCCGACTACTACGTCCGGCTTTCCAGTCAGTCAGCAATATTGGTTAACTGAAGCAGGGCAAAAAGGTGTATTTACAGTGAAAGACCAGGAATTGATCGGTCTGCCTGAAAACCCAGCTGCTTTGTATGCAACAGTTTCTCTCAAAATAAATGATGTGCCGTTTGCGTACACCACACCAGTGGTTCATAAGTATCGCGATCGGGCAGTTGGAGAATTGTACCGTCCGTTTCTGGTCGCGCCGCCGGTGACTGTTAATATGGCAGAAAAGGTTTATCTCTTTGCAGATGATACTGAGCAAGCCGTTTCGCTTCTGGTGAAGTCATTCGCAGATGCGAGTAAAGCATCTGTCCGCTTTGAAACACCTGAAGGTTGGAGTGTAACACCTGCTCGCCTTGAATATGATTTCACAAAACCAGGTGAGGAGAAGCGCGTCAATGTAATGGTCAAACCACCATCTTTCGCCTCCGAAGGCAATATCAGGGCCATCGTAAGTGTAGATGGAAAGGAATATGATCTGGCCCAGCAAGTGGTCAAATATGGACATATTCCCACCCAGATGATTTTTCCGACTGCTCAGGCCAGATTGGTGCGGGTAGCATTAGAGAAAAAAGGTCAATTAATTGGATACATCATGGGCAGTGGCGACGAAGTACCGGTCTCTCTCCGGGCCATTGGCTATTCGGTCGAATTACTGGAAGATGGCGACATCAGTCTCGACAAACTCGAAAAATATGATGCCATCATCGCTGGTATCCGGGCCTACAACACCCGTGGGCGCATGGCTTTTCACCACGATCTGTTGATGGAATACGTCAAAAGAGGTGGAACCTATATCGTCCAATACAATACGACCTACGGGTTGACCTTGCCGCAGCCGGGCCCTTACCCGATCAAGATCTCCCGGGACCGTATCACTGTCGAGGAAGCAAAAATGAATTTCCTCGCACCAGATCACCCGGTATTGAATACTCCCAATAAGCTGACGGATAAAGATTTTGATAATTGGGTGCAGGAACGTGGACTATATTTCCCCAATCAATGGGATGATCAGTACACACCTATTTTCTCGATTTCAGATCCCGGAGAAGAACCTTTGAAAGGTGCACTCCTGGTTGCCGAACACGGCAAAGGACACTTTGTCTACACCGGCCTATCTTTCTTTCGGGAATTACCCGCTGGGGTCTCCGGAGCCTATCGTCTCTTTGCCAATTTGGTTTCTCTTGGTCAGGAAGAAAAGCAAACCAATTCGTCTCCAATCATCATTGATCTTGAGAATAAATAATCAGTAAGCTTGATCTATTGGGGATCATTTTTTATCTCAGTAAAGATCTAATGAAGAAAACTGACGAAGACCTGCGCAAGATTGTCCCTTTCCTTAAGACCTGGCGACAATTATACATCATCATTCTGGTAGAATTGGTGGTCCTGATCGGCTTGTTTTATCTCTTTAGCCAGGCCTACGCATGAGTTGGATCGATTGGACAGTCATGCTTCTCACCATCGGTGGGA
>JBCBZF010001192.1:0-2037 GCA_039815525.1 Bacteroidota bacterium
ATGCCATCCGACCAGATGGCGGGAGTTGGACCTGGCGGGATGTCACCAGCAACCAAAACTTCTCGCCGACCCAGCTGTCTATTGATCTGAAAGCTGATGGCTCCCCGGTAATTGCCTTCCGCGATGCCAGCACCAATCGCATCCAATTGGCCGAGCAAGACAGCCCGACCAATTGGACCATCAGTGATGTCGCTGGTGAGATTTCGAATCTGGTAGGGATTCCATTGCGGCTTCTGCTGGACAGCAAGGACCGTCCCTGGGTGATGTATAATTTTGCAGGAGTAAGAGATGAGCTCCGTCTGGTGCGACGTGATAGTTTTTTGATTTGGAACCAGGTGTCTGTCACCAACAATGCTGGTTCAATTGCCAATGAGTTTGATTTTCACCTGACTGGAGAGGATTTTTATGTTGTTGGCAAAAAAAATCGGCCCGGAGACAATGGCTTGGCACTTCTGTTTGCACCCGCCGGAGTAACCACCTCTATCGAAGAGTTGGCAAATCAATTATCCCTGCAGATTGCCCCCAATCCAGTCAGCTCACAAGGTTCTGTCCGGTTTAACAATCCCAAACAGGGACCATTTGAGATTGGACTGTACAACCTCAATGGCCAAAAGCTACACTCTGTGATGAAGACATCGCAACTAGCGGCTGGTCAGCATGACATTTCCTGGGACGCCAGTCAATTGGCTTCTGGGGTCTATTTTCTGCGTTTGCAAGCCTCCCATTTCTCCATTCATCGAAAAGTCGTGGTTCTCCAACCATAGAGAAATCATCGGCCAAACGGGCTGAAATTCGCACCAGGATGGTTTAACGTGCATAAATCACCCGCTATGCCCCCCAGTTAACGACCAAAAAGTCAGCCTTCGGGTTAAGCGATGTTTTTCAAGACATCGCTTTTTTTTATTACTTTCTGATTCGTTGATCATGTATTTTCACCCAACATCGAGGACTTACTACATGGAGACTCCCTTTGAGACATCTAAACAACTTATGACCTTGAAAGCCAGCAATCTGGTCAAACGCTACAAACAGCGGGCAGTGGTCAATGATGTTTCACTGGAAGTAAAGCAAGGGGAAATCGTCGGTTTGCTCGGCCCCAATGGCGCGGGAAAAACCACCACCTTCTATATGATTGTTGGCCTGATCCGCCCCAATGCCGGCAATATTTTCCTGCAGGACAAGGAAATTACCCACTATCCGATGTACCGCCGAGGCCAGATGGGCATTGGCTACCTGGCCCAGGAAGCATCTGTCTTTCGGGATCTTTCGGTTCAGGACAACATCATGGCGGTGCTGGAAATGGGCACCAATCTCAATGTCAAACAGAGACGGGAGCGGGTCGACCAACTGCTGGAGGAATTCAGCATCACGCACATTCGGCGGAGTGCAGGCAAGCTGCTCTCCGGTGGAGAGAGGCGACGCACCGAAATTGCCCGCGCCCTGGCCGTCAACCCCAATTTTATTTTGCTGGATGAACCTTTTGCCGGGATTGATCCCATTGCGGTAGAGGAAATTCAGCAACTCGTCATGCAGTTGATCCAAAAGAAGATTGGCGTATTGATCACCGATCACAACGTCCATGAGACCCTGAACATCACCGACCGGGCATACCTCCTCTATGAAGGACGCCTCAAAATGTCGGGTACGGCAGAAGAACTGGCCAATAATCCAGAGGCCAGACGCCTGTATTTAGGGGAAAACTTCCAACTGAATCGCTGATGCAAATTCTGGTACACAAAGCTGCAAGCTGGATTATCAAGCGTCGCATGAACCAAATTGAACAGTTCATGCAATTCCCTGATGACACGCAGTATGCCCATCTGATGAAATTACTGGGTCGGGCCCGTAATACCGAATGGGGCAAACGCTATCATTTTTCAGAGATCAACCGCATCGACAGCTTCCGTGAACGTGGGTAAGAGAAGGACGAAAACACCCGCGTCAACATGACTGCAAACCACAGAAGCGGCGCGGTTGCGGGCGTGACAGAGAAAAGCCCCAGCATAGCCAGTGCCATGGTCACCGCAGCAATCGTCA
>JBCBZF010000866.1:0-3154 GCA_039815525.1 Bacteroidota bacterium
CCAGCGAAGCAGATCGTGTCCGGATTGGTATTTGAACTGGTGCTTGGGGTACAAATGTTTTTGTTTGGCGGGTTCATTACTGGAGGATGATTGCCCCAACATTCCCCTTTCGTCTCGGCCTCTCTTTCAAAAGGAGGCTCAGGAAATTCCCGCCTAATCATTGAAGGACTGGTCATGCAAAAAGGATGTTTTTGATTTCGAGTTCAACATCTCCAGGCAAACTTCCTGCAAGTATTAAACCTTCTCCCCTCCCCTCAGTCAAAGGGGCAATGAATAGCCATATAATCAAAATAACCTCCTTGCTTCTATTTGCATTCGCTTTGACATCCTGCAAACAAGATGACCCAATCGGACCGAATGAACCATCTGAACCTTTGGTGGAATTGCAGTTCTCTAGCCCACCAATCGATCTACAAGGCGTAGACGCCCAATTCGCGTCTGATGTAGCCTACGACCAATACGACAAAACCACTTTTGACATCTTCCTCCCTGAAAGCGACCAGCCAACTGGTTTGGTCATTTTCATCCACGGCGGTGGCTTCACCGGCGGTGATAAAGCCTTCGTTTATCAGAAAACCTATCCCGAGCAACTCGTAGAGATTCTCAGCAAGGGGGTTGCAGTCGCCACCTTGAATTACCGACTGATTGAAGAAAATGATACAGAGGGCGTCCTGAAAAGCCTGAATGATGCCAAAAGAGGACTCCAATATATCCGCTATATCCACGAAGAACTGAACATTGAGAAAGACCGGATCACTCTATTTGGCACCTCAGCTGGCGGCTCCACGGCCCTATGGCTTGCGACCAATGATGACATGAAGTCTGACAATGATCCTGATCCGGTTCTGCGGGAAAGTACACGGGTGAAGGGTGTGGCGCTACGGGCGACTCAATCGAGCCTGGATCTCGAAACACGCTGGTTAGGTGATGTATTTGTTGACTTTGGGGTCAGCCGGGATGACATGCTCGCTGATTTTGGCGAGGACAGACTCTTCGGTTTTTATGGCGTCAGTTCCTGGGAAGAATATGAAAGCCCGGAAGTACTCGCTTATCGGCAACAGGTGGACATGCTTGCGATGATCTCTTCTGACGATCCGGAAATCTGGGTTGAGAATACCGGCCCCCAAAACACTGCCCCACAGAACGAGGGCGATTGGAACCATCATCCATTTCACGCCCGCGAAATCAAAGAATATGCTGATGCGGCCGGGGTTCCGAATGTTGCTACTTATGGCAAGCCAGTCTTATTTAGCACCCCTGGCGAGGAAGGAAGTGTAGACTTTCTGTTGCGGAAGCTGAATGAATAACGCATCACATTCTCACTGAACGGAAAAGCTCTGGATACCAACGTCCGGGGCTTTTTTATTTCTCTACCAAAGCAGACAATGAAAGGAGGACAAAATGCTGCTTACGTCATTTTCAGATAATTGGACGTTTACATTTCGTACCTTTCTCTATGCTGCCACAGATTAAAAACATCCGTTTTCAACAAAAGGGAGACAACAGAGCCTTCTTCGACATCCTCTTCCTTTCGGATATAATGAAGTTGCAACCGACTGACCACAGTCAGTTTGAAAACCACAGACTGACTTTTTTTGCCCTCTTGTTTATCACCGAAGGAAAGGGAGAACACAGCATCAACTTTACAGAATATACTTTCAAAAAAGGAACTGTTTTTGCCATCGGACGGGACAGCATTCACAAATTTCATGCAAGTGATGCAAAAGGGTATCTCCTGGTATTTACAGAGGATTTCGTGTTGCAATATCTGAGCAAGGAGAATGCGACAAAAATGTTCCAACTTTTCAATGAACAATTGGCCTCTGCGAAACAACAGCTCCACGAAACTGACTTTGCCAGCATACTACCCTATCTCTATGCCATCAGAAATGAATTCTTCCATATCAAAGACGGCTTTTCCGCAGAGATGACCCGTAGCTTACTCCACATCATCATCACTCAGCTTCACCGCATCAAATCTGCAGACAATACCGCTGTTTTTGGTCAAACGAAATACCTCAGCCAGTTTCTCCGATTCCAGCAATTATTAGAAACACATTGGACAGAATACAAAAAGGTGTCATTCTACGCTGACAAAATGGCCATCACCTCCCGTACCCTGAACAATATCACCCATAGCATTGTCCACAAATCTGCCAAAACTGTCATCAATGACCTTCTGATATTAAAAGTCAAACGTCTTCTCATCAATACTCATATCAACATCACCCAAATCGCCTACGAAACGGGCTTTTATGAAGCCTCTCACCTTTTCAAATTCTTCAAAAAGCAGACCGGCTTTTCTCCCTCACAATTCCGGGAACAGTTTCTTTAGTCAAAACTGTTTCTTCACATTTCTTCCCCATGAACAAACTGCTCTTGTGCGAAACGCATAGAAGCATTTTCCGGTTTATACACAATAAATACCACTTTTTACCTTCTAAAGGCTTTTTCATTTCTCATTTTTGCATTGACAAACGTCATCAACCCACATTCTACAATAATAAGCAAAGACGTACTTCATGTCTTTCACAGCAAGGGATAAAGCATCTACATAGTGCCCAGACCAACTGGAATACCGCTGGAAGCTTGTAAAGGATTGACCAATGGCAATCAAACAATTGATAACATGAAATCAGTAAGCATCATCATTCTCAGCATCATGCTGATCACAAGCGGCTGCCATGCACAAAACGAAGCTGCAACCGCCAATTCTGAATCAATCCAACAACAAACAGAACAGACAATGGACAAACAATCTGAAGAAAGCATGAAAATTGCCCTGGCATTTATGGATGCTATGGGAAAAGGTGATATGGAAAGCATGATAAGCCTCATGCATGAAGACATGGTATGGCACAATGAGGGGGACAAAAGTATGCCCTGGATTGGTCCCTGGAAAGGGAAAAAAGTGATTTTGGAAGAGTTTCTGCCCGTTTTTGGCGCCAACTTCCAAACCAGCAAATGGGAGACGGAGGACAGCATGTCTAGTGGCAATACAGCCGCCTTCTTTGGTCGCATGGCAGGTACCCTGACCAAATCCAATCAGTCAACCAATGAATTCACCTTTGCCTTGCGTGTAAAAGTGAAAGATGGACAAGTCATCCTCTGGAACTGGTTTGAAGACAGTTATGATGTCTCCCGCGCCTACCAC
>JBCBZF010000189.1:0-8477 GCA_039815525.1 Bacteroidota bacterium
AACTCACGGTCCCATCCTTGGCAAAGACAACATACATGTCTGCACTTGTGGCTTGATGCTTCATCCGGACCAGATATTCGATCCTACCATTGGACCAGTTGAGGATCAGGATATCATCTCGTTTTGCATAGCTGGTATACTGGGTTTGGATGCTGTTGCGAACGGCTGGTGGCAACTGTCTGGCTGAAGCTTCCTTGGCTTCATACAAAAATGTGCCACGCTGATCATACATGAGATAGGCATCATCTTCCTGGTGGTCTTCTGCCTCAATCCCAAAAACAGCAGTTGTATTGTCCACCGAATTCATTCTGACATTGGCATCCAACTCGTATCCAGAGAAATGCTTGTCCAGGTGGTGCATGATGCTGCCGGGCAGACTGTCGGTTGAGATTGACGATTTTTTTGTTGCATCTCTGCGTGTTCTCCCATTTGGACAACAATCCGCATGTCCATCGACAAAGACTGTCGTACTGGTCAATGGCATGTCAATCTGATTGTAGGACCAGAATGAAAAAAGCAGGCTGCTGAGGACGAAGATGTTTGACAATGGATTGGTCATATGTAAAAGCGTTGGGGGAAAAGGATGAAACGCTACCTTCCCGTTGATGGAAAGTCAATTTTGAGACCGAAGCTTGATTTTTGCCTCAGAAGACCATGTGAGGCGGTTTTTGGGTATGCCACTTTCTCATTCATGGAAAATGAATCCTAGAATGAGAGAATGGAAAATGAATGGAGCGTGGTATTTCTTGCTGTCAGCAGCAACCCGATCCCGGTTCACAGCTTTGTGTCTGCTTGCCCAACTGCGCCAAAGAAACTTTCTGTTTCTGCGGCGGAATCCCACAGGCATCTTTTGCCAGGCAATCTGTGAAAGTGGGACGAAGCAGGAGCTTATCGGCCCTTTTTGCCAGGCGATACTTCTCAATGGTTTTGCCCTGATATTCTACCTCAATGTCTACATCCTCCAGGCCAATGACTTTCTCAGATTGACGGATGATGCCAAGCAGTTTTTCTGGCTGGAGCCTGTGATCAAAATCATCGGCAAGCCAAAGCTGGAAGTTTGCCGTCTTTTCTGTTCGGACGGTGCCACCACAATCAATGAAATGGCGTGTAATGATGCCGATCTCTGTCACATGAAAATGCGCCGGTACCATTGATCCGTCCGGTAGCTCAAACTGAATCGCAGCGTTTTTCTTAAGGAAAGATTTGAGGTGTGAGAGTTTCATGTAGGAAATGTGGGGAGAATAATTGTCTGCTGTAAATATCGGGAAGGATAAACAAATACAGGCATCATTTCTGAAAAAGAAATGATGCCTGTTGCAAAAATTTGTAATGAATTCCGCTGCTTATTTCACAAACAATTTGAAGTAAGCGGTGTGTTTGTTTTCGTCTTCCAACTGGATATAATAGATTCCTGCTGCCCAGCTGCTGAGATCGACTTCCAGTTTTTGTGCCCCTTCCCGATACATCAGCGTCTTTGTCTGGACGATTTGCCCCAAGCCTGAGATAATCTTCAGTTGGAGTGGTCCGGACTCACTGGCAGTATACAAGAGGCTGACCCGCTTGTCAGCAGGGTTCGGAAATGCCTCCAGGAAGAGCAGATCCCGTGATGACATGGTCAGCTGCTCAATGTTGCTGTAGGCAAACTGACCATCCAGATCGACTTGTTTCAATCGATAGTACAGGCGACTCTCTCCCTGGATAAAGGCAGTCGGATCCTCAAACTGGTAATTCAGGGTGCTGTTGCTGTTTCCAGCCGCTTTGACATCCCCGATGGCAGCGAAGTGTTGGCCATCGAAGGAGCGTTCAACCCGGAAGAGATCACTATTGCTTTCTGTCGCGGTGCTCCAGTTAAGCATAGCAGACTTGCCTTGCTGCTTGGCTTCGAAATGAAGCATTTCCACTGGGAAAGGCGTTTCTACGCCTATACCAAGGCCACCACCTGAAAAGCCAGTGATGCCATCAAACTGCACATAATGTAATCCACTTTCGGTGCCATAGCCCGCTGGCGTCATTGCCGTATATCCAGCTGCGTTGCTCAGACCATTGCCTGATTCAATGGTCCCATTGCTAAACTGTGCGTCAGTTTTGAACCATTCGAGCGTCCCGAGGGTCAAACCTTCAGCCGTAGCAAATGAATCCGCTTTGGTCACCATGGCGGTAGAGTCAACTGGATCAAAGTAAAAGCGAATATCGACCGGAGCAGTCAACGCTGCGTCGTCTACTGTACTCACGAACCAGTCCCTCGGCATGACAAAGTAGCCGTTGCCGTTCCCCGCGTCCATGTTGTTGCGGGCATTGGTGATGTCGCGTCGCATCTCGATGAAATCGATCTGGGTGGTGTTTGCCCCATGATTGATGGCAAACAGGACTTTCGATGGATTGATTGGGTCGAAGTAATAGGTCCAACCAGCCTGGACCAAACCTACGCAGTAGTCAGATGCCCGGATAGAACCACTGACAGCAGAAGGATTATTGGTATGAATTGAGCCGTTGAAAATCGCATCAGTTCCTGTGATCGGGTACACCAGATTGGCACCGGAGGTACATCCACTGTTGTTGTCTCGCCAATCTGGCTGAATGTCGCCACTGTCGCCACTGTTATTTGGGAAGACATCGTAAAAGAGTACACTGCTGCCATCCAGACTCCCAAAAGTACTGGCTGAAGTGGCACCATTGCTCAGACCATTTTCATAGGCATTGTCAACCGGTGGATTGTTTGCATTGGTATTGGTACTTGAGGCCGCATCATCTGCATCAAAGCAACTCAAAAGCCCATCGCCATCTGCGTCGACCCCAGCACAGCTGTAGTCCACCGAGCCATTACCATCCAGGTTGGTGTCCCAGGCTTCATCAATGTCCGGATCACCGTCGTTGTCGCTGTCTGTGTCTAGATAATCAGGCGTTCCATCGCCATCATGATCGTATGGATCGATACCATAGGAGGTACTCAGTACAGTCGAATTATCCGTGTCGTAATTGTCATAGCTACCGAAAGGTGTCGGTACGCCTTTGGCGTCAAAGCTGGCCTGATTCGGAACGAAGGCCTGGGTACCGGACTGACCAGTGGCCTGGGCTTCGATGAAATCAAGGATGCCATCATTGTCAGCGTCGACATCGATAAAGTTAGGATGGACATCTCCATCTGAATCACCATTGCCGTAGCTATCCGGTGTTCCATTGTTGTCGCCATCGGCGCCGGTCAGGATCAGTGGTCCGCCAGTCCAGCGACCTGCCACCAGCGACTGGGTATTGTCTGGTGTGGCATCATTGTCGGTATCGCTGTCATACTCATTGCTGTAGCCATCGCTATCAGCATCGCCTGCTCCGCTGAAAGTACCGGTGCCGGGATTATAATCGTCTACATAGCCATCGCCATTGGTATCGGCGCTTGGACCATCTGCCTCGACAATGTCGAGAATGCCATCATTGTCTGCATCCAGATCAAGGAAGTTGGGGAAGTTGTCTCCTTCCAGATCGCCTTTGGCATATCCCTCTGCACCACTCACAATGCCATCGCTGTTGCCGTCTGCATCCGTCTGGACCAGCGGTGTATTGGCATTGGCGGTAAAGCTGGCATCATTCCCACTGTCGCTATCATTGTCAGTCGGGTCGTAGACATCATTGAAGCCGTCATTGTCGGCATCGGTATATCCGTCAGCAATTCCGTCGCCGTCAGTGTCTACGCCACCAGCTTCGATGATATCCGGAATGCCATCATTGTCGCCGTCCAGGTCGAGGTGGTTGACGATCCCGTCTCCATCCCAGTCGGCACTGGTGCCACTGCCGTTTGCCCAGCTAATGGCTGCATCGTCGGCTTTTCCATCAGCATCGGTATCGGTTCCGCCGGTTTGTACCAGTGCATCCGTTGCATCTTCCACACCAGCCGTTCCATCGTCGTCGGTATCATACACATCTGCATAGCCGTCATTATCTGCATCGGTGAGATCATCCACAATTCCGTTTCCATCGGCATCACTGCCGCCAGCTTCGATCAGATCCGGAATGCCATCATTGTCGGCATCGAGGTCCAGATGATCAGGGAATCCATCGCCATCGGTGTCTGAATCTGCCCCATCGCCATTCTGGTACGAAATGGCCGCATCGTCGGCTTTGCCATCGGCATCGGTATCGGTACCGGCGGTTTGGAGGAGGGCGTCATTGGCATCCTCAACACCAGCGGTTCCGTCATCGTCGGTATCAAAGATGTCGGCATAGCCATCATTGTCGGCGTCGGTGGTGTTGTCTACCAGTCCATCGCCGTCAGTATCTACGCCACCAGCTTCGACCAGATCGGTGATACCGTCATTGTCTGCGTCAAGGTCCAGATGATCAGGGAATCCATCGCTATCGGTGTCAACATCAACTCCTTCGCCATTTTGATAGGTAATGGCTGCATCATCGGCTTTTCCGTCGCCATCGGTATCGGTCCCCGCAGTCTGCAGGAGGGCGTCATTGGCATCCTCTACGCCAGCAGTTCCGTCATCGTCGGTATCATAAATGTCGGCGTAGCCATCATTGTCGGCGTCGGTGGTATTGTCGACCAGTCCGTCGCCGTCAGTATCTACGCCACCGGCTTCGACCAGATCGGTGATGCCATCGTTGTCTGCATCGAGATCGAGATGATCGGGGAATCCATCGCCGTCAGTATCGGCATTGCTCCCTTCGCCATTTTGATAGGTAATGGCTGCATCATCGGCTTTTCCGTCGCCATCGGTATCGGTCCCTGCAGTTTGGAGGAGGGCGTCATTGGCATCCTCTACACCAGCCGTTCCATCATCATCGGTATCAAAAATATCTGCATAGCCATCGTTGTCGGCGTCGGTGGTATTGTCGACCAGTCCGTCGCCGTCAGTGTCTATACCACCGGCTTCGACCAAATCGGTGATGCCATCATTGTCGGCATCGAGGTCCAGATGATCGGGCAGACCATCGCCATCGGTATCGGCATTGTCGCCATCTCCACTCAGGAATGTGATGGCTGCATCATCGGCTTTACCATCCCCATCAGTATCGGTCCCAGCAGTTTGCAGAAGGGCATCATTGGTGTCCTCAATCCCGTAAGAGCTGTCGTCATCGGTGTCAAAGATGTCGGCAAAGCCATCTTCATCGGCATCCGTATCATCGTCTACCAGTCCATCACCATTGGTGTCTACGCCACCGGCTTCTACCAGGTCCGGGATACCATCATTGTCCGCATCCAGATCGAGGTGATCAGGAAAGCCATCGCCATCAGAATCAAGACTGATGCCGGTTTCTCCATTCAGGAGATTGGATGAGCCATCGGTTTCAACCAGTGGTTGTCCATCTTCTCCGCTGTCAATGCCAGACGTGCCATCATCATCCGGGTCATATACATCTGCAAATCCGTCTTCGTCTGCATCCGTCATATCGTCAACCTTTCCATCTCCATCGCTGTCGACTCCACCGGCTTCAATTATATCCGGGATGCCATCATTGTCTGCATCAAGATCATAAGCATCGGTTATGCCGTCTCCATCTGTATCGGGATTGTCAAGCGGGGTTCCACTTGAGCTGGTACAAGTCTGGTCTGTCGCAATGATCGCATCTACCTGGAAATCCTGTCCTCCGGCACCATCGTTTTCCAATCGGATGTATCTGGTTCCGGCAACGACATACACGGTATCCGACTGCCAATCAGTTTGACCGCCTGAGGCAGCCGTATAAGTGATGGCGTCAGTGGTGGCATATCCACTGCCTGCACTGGCTGATTCCTGAACATTGACGGTAGAAGAACCGGTATTATTATAACTCGGTTTTCTGCGCCAGGTGATGATAACAAAATCATCTGTCGCCAATGCTGTACTCAAATCAATGGTTAGTATATCGGATCCATCATGCACTTCGGCATAACTTCCATCAATGCCACCATCTACATTGGTACCATTGGTGATGCCGCTAGAGTTTCCACTGTCGAAAGAGCCTGTGTAATTGGCAACCAGTGTACAGGCAGAAACGGATTCGTCCACATCATCAAATAAGCCATCTTCATCAGCATCTGTCATGGACGTTGGATCACCCGGAATCGGATAGTCTACCAAACCATCTCCATTGGTATCGGTTCCGCCCGCTTCGATGATGTCTGGAATGCCATCATTATCAGAATCAAGATCCAGATAATCTTTTTGTCCATCTCCATCCGCATCACAACTTGACAGGACTTCACGGAATGATACGTCATCCAGACGGATATCATTTCCGCTACAACCACCAGTCAGATTGACGAGTTCCAGAACCACATTGCCACTGGTTGCACCAGAGCTCCAGTTTGTACTTACTTCCTGCCATTCATCCGTACCATTGCTGCCACCAGTCAGGCGATCCAGGTTGATGCCACCAGTCAAACTGCTGCCGGCAATCTTAAATTCGAGATTTGGATCTTCCTCAATCACCATGAGCCAGGCTGAAAACTGGTAGGTTTTTCCGGCTTCAACGGTAATGGTCTGTTGCCAATATGCTTTACCTGTTTCGTCACTTGGATCGATGTAGACGGATAAACCGGTTCCTGTGGTGTGATCAGGAAGAATCTGTGCAAAACAGGAATTTGCTGTCTGATTACAATTTGTGGTTGAGATGATATTGGCACCAGTGCCATAGGCATCAGTGATCAGCACGCTCCCATCGGGGGTAGAGCCACTGTAGCTAAAATATGGGGTGCAAATACCATTTTTGGTTGCACAGGGAGTTACTGCCACCCATCCCTGACTACCACAGCCCCCACTGGTGCCTGCATTGTTATTGCTTCCCCGGTTAAAATCTGCGGTCCAGTGCGCGTAAGCATCTTCAAAATCACCATTGACCACCAATTCAACGCCCAGGCCGGGACACTCCTCTGTGTCGGGGATGCCATCATTGTCATCATCAAGGTCGACGCTGTCTACGATGCCATCACCATCCGAATCCGGATCACAGGCCGTAATGTCGTTGCTGTCGGTATCCCGAATGCTGATCTCCTGATTGATTTCGCCGGAAGGCGTAACTGCACGTTTGACAATCCGCCGGATGCCATTGTTATAGACGTAGTGCACTTCAACGATATAATCCAGGCTGGGGTCCAAACCGAAGTGGACTTTTTTCTGATGCTGTGAGCCATGGCCTTTTCCACCATTTACCTGGCGCATGCCTGAGGTATCTCCATCACAGGTGGTCAGGAAAACATTGGCACCGATTGCATCCCTGGTGCTGTTGTTTCCATTGTCAAAGAGTGCATTGACAAATAAATAGTCTGAATTATTAGTGGTGTTTTCCCAAAGTTGGTTGGCTGCGCCATCTACGATAAAAAACAAATCGAGATCTCCATCATTGTCAAAATCAGTGAAGGTTACACTTTCTGTATTGGCATTGGTGGCGAGATTGTTGGTAGAAAATGACAGTGTACCACCGGTGGTGGTGTTTTCAAGTAAGTAACTGTTTCCGCTGGCCGCGCCCAAAATAATATCCAAATCTCCATCATTGTCATAATCTCCACAATCACAGCCATCAATGTCCGACTGAGAATCGATTGGCGAGCCGGGGATTCCAGTGGCGGTCCAGACATTGTTTCCATCATTTCGCCAAATCTGATTGGTACCATTGGCGGTCCAGAAAAGGTCCAGGTCTCCATCATTGTCAAAGTCACAAAACATGGTCCCTCCTTTGTCGCCTTCATTGGAAACGATATTGGGATTGGCCTGGGTTTCGAACTGACTGGTTGATGGATTGAACCACCAGTAGTTGGAAACAGCCGTTTTCCGGCCGTACAAATCGACATAACCATTGTTGTCAATGTCGGCCGCAGTCATATAATCTCCATCTCCTGAATGACTAGCTGGAAAACCAGTTTGACCCAGGCTGGTACCGGGGGAAATGTAGGTGAATCCACCGGCCTGATCATTTTCATATACATCATTTCCACCACCATCATTGTCCACAATGATGTCCAACCATCCATCCTGGTTCCAGTCGACCGCGGCAACACCTTCTGTATTCCATTGCTGCCCGTCTCCTGGTGCACCGATATACACATCCGGATTCTGGCTGGCATCACCGAAGGTGTAGTTGGGAGGCCCATCGTTGAAATAGATCTCAATGTTTCTTCCAGAGCCAAATCCCCGTAAAATGTCATTGTATCCATCATTGTTGAAGTCCACAATGAGAAGCTGTCGTCCATAGGTGTTTTTGGTGTTGAACCCATTGATCAGGGTAGCTGTAGTGTCTCGGAAATCATAATTTGGCGGGCCCATGTTCACCAATAACTTTGCCCGTGCATCATTTCCGCCTGCATTTGTGTGAAAGATGACATCCAGGTATCCATCTTCATTGATGTCTCCCCAGGCATGTCCATTAACCCTTGAACCAGTCGCATCATCCAGACCCTTGGCACCAGCGATCTGACTGAATTGTCCGTAAGATTGCTTGCCGAGGAGGAAAACAATGGTAAATAGAAAAAGTCTGGCTCCCCGCCACGAACTGGCTTTACT
>JBCBZF010000950.1:0-2870 GCA_039815525.1 Bacteroidota bacterium
ACACCAGCCGATAGCCAGGGTTCGCCATCAGTAAAGGCACCTTTGGATTGGACAAATACGCCACCTTCATTGATCCAGATTTGGTTAACATCGTTGTCAGTCCAGTATAAATCAAAATCTCCATCATTGTCGAAGTCAGCCACCACGACGCCACCTTTGTTGCCATTGTTTGCGTTGGCGATATTCTGGACGGTGGTAAAGGTTCCATCACCATCATTGGTGAAGTAATCTTCGGCATTGGTTTTCCGTCCGAGAATGTCAATGTCTCCATCATTGTCAAGGTCGGCGGCAGTCCCGTAGTCTCCATCTGTCGCTGAAGTGGGCAGGCCGGTAATAGCAGGATCAGTAGAGAAGAAATTCGCCGTCCCGTCTGCGGGATTTTCAAAAATATCTACGCCAAAATTGTGGTTCTCTATCCCAAGGTCTAACCAACCATCATGATTATAATCCAGAAGAAATAAGCCCTCCGAATTCATTTGTCCGTCATGGAAATCAGCCGCCACGATCGACTTATTGGGCGCATTCATTACTCCGGAACCCGTACCAAAGGCATAGCCACTCCCAGCTCCCTGATTGAGATAAATCTCGATGCCGGTGAAGGAAGTATTCCGAATCAAATCCAACACCCCATCATGATTCAGATCAGCCAGCAGGGCGGCCCTTTCCCGCCTTTCATTCGAACAATGTTGGCAATAAGTCGTGGTCAGATCTTCGAAGAAGGGATTATCCGGATCGGTACCATTGGCAATCAGAATGCGGGTACCCTCGATGGTGGTATTGGTCACATTGGTGTTGACGACCAGGTCAAGAAAACCATCCTGATTGATGTCTCCCCAGGCAAAGCCACCATCATTGCTTCCATCAATGGCCGCGTCCAGGCCAGCATTTCCAGCACCAGCTATCGCTACATTCGTAAACGTCGGATTGGTATTGGTCTGTGTACTCGTCTGTGTGGCAAAGAGTGTTGCCAGAAGAACGCCCACCGCAACCAGCCCAACACCTAATTGCGTCCGGATAGACTGACGGCTCTGGGTTTGGAGGCTCCGTTGAGATTTAGAAGGTTTCGGTTTGGACATAGATTTGACTTTTGCCCAAACCTATCATACATCAAGAATAGTTAATTACATGGATTATCCGAAAGAAAAACATACGTAATAAATAACGGTAATTTGTCCTCCATCACACATTCACGATGTGCAAACCACCATCTAGCGGCAGAATAGCGCCATTGAGATAGCTGGAAGCAGGCGAAGCCAGATACAAAGCCATACCGGCCATATCTTCTTCTGCACCAATGCGTTTTAAGGGACAAGAACGTTCGATTTGTTGTTGAAAAGCATCGAGTAGCCCTTCGGTCATTTTACTCCGAAACAAACCAGGTGCGATGGCATTCACTGCGATTCCTTTCCGTCCCAGATGAACGGCCAGATGACGGGTCAATTGGTGCACCGCGGATTTACTGGCGCTGTATGAAAAGTTTTCTACGGAGGGTACTCTGATGCCGTCGATTGATCCAATGTTGATGATCCGGGCAGGAGTTTCGGTTGTCCCTTGCAGCAATGGCAAAAAATCCTGGCTCAACATAAAGAGAGCTTTGACATTGATGTTCATGATTTTGTCATAGCCAATCTCCGGGAACTCTCCGAAAGGTGCTGCCCATACGGCCCCCGCATTGTTGACCAGTACATCTACTTTTTCTTCTCTTTCCTTCACAAAATCCACCAGGGCTTTGCGACCATCTTCGGTAGACAGATCTGCGGCGATTGCCAGACATTCTCCAAACTGCGACAACTCAGCTTCAACTTCCTTGCAGGCAGCTTCCTTACGGGAAGAAATATAGACTTTCATGCCATTTTCCACATAGGCCCGCGCAATCATGTATCCGATGCCACGACTCCCACCAGTTACAATGGCGACTTTTCCTTTGACGGAGAACAAATTCTCGATTGAAAACTGCATATATAGCTTAAGTTTTTGGTTCCAGGGATTGTAGCCGTTTTTGAATTTCGGCTGGAATTGCACAGGACTTACGGGTCTGCAAATCGACATGAACCGCAGTAATGTCCATTTCAGCACAGACTTTCCCGATGTTTTCATTGCTCATCCGATGAAGATAACGGATGCTCTTGGGGGTAAAACTGACCAATTTCGTCCGAATAACGACCAAAGAGCCCGCCCGCATCTCATGTAAATACTTGATGTGCTGTTCCACGGCAAAAGCACCACGCTGATAGGTGCGAAAATAGTCAGGACTCAAGCCGATCGAAGCCAGAAAATGCCAGGCGGCCGAATCAAATTTGGCGACATAGTGCTGAACATTCATGTGCTCAAACATATCGCATTCCCAGGGGTATACCACCCCACGATAGCTTTCCATATGCTTAGAATAACTGGTCAAGACGATTGCGATCGATGGCCTGCAGGCCAACCTGTGCACAGGCTCTGACCGCCATGATCAATTGTGCAAAGCGAGGGTCTTTGGTGTAGCCCAATTTGTAGCGCGCATAAATTTGCTGGACGATCACAGCAAGCTTAAACAGGCCATAGACATAGTAAAAAACCGGGTGTTCAACTTTTCGACCACTCATTTTTTCATACAAAACCACAACCTCAGAACGGGTCGGATTTCCTGGCAGGTAGGTAGGACTCATATTCAATTCCCGCATAATGGGGGGATCGTCGTGGTTGACCCAGTAGCCAAGCGAGGTTCCCAAATCCATGAGTGGATCACCCAGCGTGGCCATTTCCCAGTCGAGGACCGCAATTATTTTGGTCCAGTCATCGGCAGCAAAAACCTTGTTGTCGTATTTGAAATGAGCATGCTGTTGAGGAAGTACCGGCGCAGAATCGATAGACCGAGGAACGACAAT
>JBCBZF010001283.1:0-1688 GCA_039815525.1 Bacteroidota bacterium
ATCATGTTGCTCAGTGGGTTGGTCATGACATCGACCATCATGCTGGCCTTTGGCCCCATCGTACTCTTTTTCCAGCTTTCTGGTGGCAATTATAATTTCCTGCAGCTCCTACATGTTGGCATTATGATTTTCTCCGGTATATTTGGCATGCGTGTGGTACTTGATGCGCTCAGAAATGCCTGTGATAATCAGGCCGTTTACCCCAAAGTTGGCTTAAGTGTATTTAAAATTTGGGTGATCATTTTCGCTTTAGTCGGCTTTCAATTGTCATGGAATCTACGCCCATTCCTGGGACAAAAAGAACAGCCTTTTGAGATCGTCCGTACTGACACACGCGGCAATGTCTATTCGACTATTTTCAGATCTATGGGTAGCTTGCTAGGCATTGACCAGGACACTTTCCAACAGAAAAAGAAGTGGAAAAGGAAAAGAGACACAGATCAACCACATTCTGCCCCCAGTACTTCACAGTCTGACAGCAGCCGGAACGAATGAGTATGCGCGAAATCATGACTGTTGAAGAGGTCGCCAAATACCTCAAAATGAAACCTCAGACCATCTACGGCTGGGCACAGAAAGGGATCATTCCGGCCGCTAAAATTGGAAAGGAGTGGCGTTTCCGGCGGGACATCATTGATGCGTGGTTTGTGCAGCACATCGATGAGAAATTTCAGGGATTGGTGGAAAAGCTTGAACAGAAACAAAAACCTGAAGACAAAGGCTAGCCCACATAGCCCAACACAGAATCGATCATATCAGCATTCTCACCACACCATCACATGAGAAAATTCATCCGAAAGATGTTTCAGGGATGCCTGATCCTAATTTTTCTATTTCCCATTGCCTTGCTCCTCCTGATTCGCTTTACGGATGGTGAAATTGGAAATGGACCGGAAAAAATTCTCCTGGGATATGATGAAAGCAGAAACACGTGGCAATTCGATACCTCGCGCAGATACGATTTCGATGGGACAGATGGGCCCTATATCTTCGGTCGACAACTGATAAGAGTGGACAATGAAGGGCAAGTCAGAATTGATTCGCTAAGGCCTGACTCAATTGACATTTTTGTTGACAATGAAGACCAGGACCATTTCAAGGTAAAGCTGATGCCAAATTCATCCACGCCTCCTGATCAGTATTCTTTCCCCAAACGGCTTTTGGCACTTTCTGATATTGAAGGGAATTTCAATGCTTTCTCGAGTCTTTTGATTCAGCACGAGGTGATGAGTCCTGATTATCGATGGACGTTTGGATCTGGCGGGTTGGTCTTGCTTGGAGATTGTATGGATCGGGGTAAACATGTCTTACCCGTTTTGTGGTTGATCTATCATTTGGAGCAACAAGCGATTGCCGCGGGTGGGCAGGTCCATTTCATCATTGGCAATCACGAAGTGATGAATTTCCAGGGACATTTTCGCAATGCACAAGATAAATACAAAGCACTTGCCCTCGCCATTGGCATGCACAACAATCGACAAGACAACTATCGAAGGCTTTATTCCCCGGATTCTTTTCTCGGTCAGTGGATGCGCAGGAAGAACGTCATTGAAAGGATTGGTCCATACCTTTTTGTCCATGCAGGCCTCAATCCCGACTTGCTTGATCATCAACTCAGCATCAATGATATCAATCGATTGGTTCGACAAAATTGGGACCAGGATGTATCGGCGGATTCTGTCATTCAA
>JBCBZF010001219.1:0-1956 GCA_039815525.1 Bacteroidota bacterium
CTTTTGGACATCTTTTTGAGTTCTGCAACCACAACTTTAGTTGCCTCTTCGATGCCTTTTTTCAGCTCCATCGGGTTGGCGCCGGCGGTTACGTTTTTCAGTCCTTCGCGGACCATCGCCTGGGCGAGTACAGTTGCAGTCGTGGTACCATCACCAGCTACGTCAGCGGTTTTGGAAGCAACTTCCTTGACCATCTGTGCACCCATATTTTCAATTGGGTCAGCCAGTTCCACTTCTTTGGCAACGGTTACACCGTCCTTGGTGATGTTGGGAGCACCAAATTTCTTGTCAATGACCACGTTGCGGCCTTTGGGGCCGAGGGTTACTTTGACAGCGTTCGCCAATGCGTCGACACCCCTTTTCAGTTTGTCTCTGGCGTCAACATTGAATTCAATTCGCTTTGACATATCGCGTTAAGTCTTTTTGTAATGATTGGTTGATGATGAAAATTGAGGGCGGATACAACTTAGACGATGGCGAGGATATCAGACTCGCGCATGATCAGGTAGTCTTTTCCATCGAGGCTGATTTCTGTACCAGCATATTTTCCATAGAGGACTTCGTTGCCTACAGCCACAGTAGTTGGCTCATCTTTTTTGCCAGGACCTACTGCAACCACCTTCCCTTTCTGGGGCTTTTCTTTTGCTGTGTCAGGGATGATGATCCCGGAAGCCGTCGTTTCTTCAGCCGGCGCGGGTTCTACCAGCACGCGATCAGCTAACGGTTTGATGTTTAATGCCATAGCTCTTTTTCAAATTTAGCGTTGAATGGAAAATGTACGCAGCCAGCTTTTCAGAAAACATGCCAGACGGTAAAATCCTGCCATTTTGTGCGATGCTGAGCGAAATGACAGTCAGACTTGACAAAATGACATATTCCCAGAGGCTTTTTCCCTAACTTGCTGACATGTCTCCCATCGTATTGCTCACTGATTTTGGCCATCAGGATGGCTTTGTTGGCATCATGAAAGGCGTCATTCATGCGATTGCGCCTGATTGCCCAGTGATCGACCTGAGTCATCATATTCCGCCTCAGGACGTCTCTGCCGCTGCATTCGTCCTCTGGAACAGCTATCTGCATTTCCCACCGGAAACGCTCTTTGTCTGTGTCGTGGATCCTGGGGTTGGCAGTGAGCGTGACATTTTGGCGGTCCGTACCAAATCCTACCGCTTTCTGGTCCCAGACAATGGCGTACTGGATTATATTTTAAGCGAAAGCATCGTCAAAAGTATGTTGCGGGTAGAGAATCCGAAGCTTCTTCCGGACAACATCAGTCAGACCTTCCACGGGCGAGACATCTTTGCGCCGGTGGCCGCACATTGGCAGAAAGGCTTTCCCTACACACAAATCGGCCCGCTTCATCGCTACAGCATTCCGGAAAGTCCTTTTGTGGATAGCAAAGCGCAACAGCAGGTTTCAGGCAAGATCATTTATCAGGATCACTTCGGCAATCTGATCAGCAATATTCGTCTTCTGCCGTCACAAGAAGGAAGCGTGCAAATAGCCGAAAGAGACATCCCCTTGGTGTCAGCCTATGCCGCGGTTCAGCCGGGGGAGATTTTGGCCATTGCGGGGAGCCACGGCTTGCTGGAAATTGCGGTTCGGAACGGGCGGGCGGTGGATGTGATTGACAAGGACAGGGAAATCTTCCTGGAACTCCCTTAGAACATTTTGGTTATTTCATATTTATGGATCCTGGGACAGAAAGTTTAACAAATGGATTCTGGATCAGGAGTAAAATCATCGGCACTTTGTCGGAAGAAGATTTTGTGCAATTTTGTCTCGAACAACACGATCTCAGAATTGAAAAGAACGAAAAAGCTGAGGTCGAAATTCGTCCTCCAGCTTATTCAAAAACAGGCCGCATCAATGCGGAGATTAACCGACAGCTAGGAAACTGGAATGTAGACAAGGGCTTAGGGTCATCTGCAGGTTTCTACCTCGATGAAGACCGAA
>JBCBZF010001019.1:0-2631 GCA_039815525.1 Bacteroidota bacterium
GCCGCCCATATTGAAGAATTGCGGCGACACTATACCGACCGTGAGATTCAGGAAATTCTGGTGGAAACCGCGTGAGTTTTGATGTTACTGATGCCAATGGCAATACCATGAATGTCTCAGATCGCTTTCTGGTTCAGCGCCTGCCGGCCAATGGAGGTACTTTTGTCCCTCCTGTTGCCAATGTTACTTCTTTTGATACCATTCGTGGCGTGATCATTCACTCTGCCAATGGCTGCCTTGGCGCCAATGGCCGTGGCTATGAATTGAATCCTTTCCAGGCATCTGATTATGTCCAGGCATCCGGAACGGTTCCGCCTCAAATTACGGCCATTAGCCGGAGTCCGCTTACCCCAACCAGTTCACAGGACGTGAACATCACGGCAGATATCCAGGACATAGATGGCATGGTCTCTTCAGCAACGCTTTTTTATGCTGTCGGTGCGTCCAATAACACTTTCCTCCAGACTGCGATGACTGCCAGTGGTTCTACCTACACCGGAACTATCCCCAACACAGTATTTGCTGATGGCGACATTGTAAAATACTACATCTGCGCAACCGATAATGATAACCTGACCGCTTGTGTACCTGATGTGAACACAACCTTTGATCCGCTCTTTTTTGTGGCGCGCGATGGTGGTCTGACCATTTTTGATGTTCAGTTCACGCCATTTGATAATGGTGGCTCTGGTTACGCCAATACAGAGGTAACGGTAGAAGGCATTGTAACGGCGACCGCTGCGGCCAGTGATCTGGGTTTTGTGTACATCCAGCAGCCTGGTCAAAGTGGATGGGCGGGTCTGCCATTGCTGCAAAATGCCAGTCTGGCCAACCTGCAACGTGGGGACCGGGTATCCGTTCAGGGAACCATTCGTGAAGATTTTGGAATGACCCGGATGGAAAACATTATTGCTGTGAATGTCCTTGATTCGAATAATCCTCTCCCAGACCCTGTCGTCCTTTCGCCAGAGACATTCACTGACTATGATTTTCAGGTCAATGAGCAGTATGAAGCGATGTTGGTTACCCTTGCAAATGGGACCGATGGCATCACCGTGGTTGACGAAAATGCAGATGATCCCAATGATTTTGCGGAGTATCGGGTGGGAAGCAATCCCTTTGATCCTGCCAACGGCAGCCGTGTCCTCGCTGGCCGTGTAACGGGCAGTGCCTTTGGTTCGCTGGCCTTTTCCTACATCAACGATTCAACTTGGTTGACCAACTCTGGTATCATGACCGTTGATGCCTGTATTGTTGAGGTAGGGGATACCATGGAAAGCATCAGTGGGATCATGTATTACAGCTTTGGCACTTTCAAGCTTTTGCCACGTAACAATGATGATGTGGCGAGCTTTAGTGGTGTGAATTGCCCCAATGGCATCACCACCAATCTGGAAGAAGAGTTGCAGAACCTGAACGCAAGCTGGAACCTCTATCCGAATCCAAGCTTTGGTCAGTTTCAGGTGGATTATTCCTTTGAAAAGGATATGCAGGCGCAGCTTCGGATTCTGGATATGACTGGTCGTCAGGTCATGGTTGAATCTTTGCCAGGTAGCCAGGGCATAGCCCGACTCAATTCTGCTACACTGACAGGAGGGACGTACCTGGTTCTGCTGGAAGCAGATGGCCGTTTATTGGCCCGTAAGAAACTCGTCATTGTCAAATAAGTATCAACCAGGTGCAGAGGTTGGGCAAATTGTCCGGTCTCTGCGCTTTTTACGCGAAAAGACCGCAATGAAACGTTTTCTCCTGCCGATCTGTCTGGTATTTTGTCTCCTGGGCTGCGACGAAGGTACGCCGCTGGACAATCTTGCACCAGAGACCAAAATTTCTGTTGAAAGAATCAACTTGACTGGCCCGGACCGCCTCAACAGCCTGGTACGTCTGTTTTGGTCTGGAGATGATCAGGATGGCTACATCAAGGGCTATGAACTGTCGTTTGATGAAACCGTTTGGACCTTTACAAGCAATACCGACAGCACCTTTCAGTTTGACCTGCAGGCAGGCAGTGACTCCTCGGACATTGATTTTTTTGTTCGGGCGATTGATAACGAGGATCTGGCCGATCCCAGTCCTGCATTTTTGCGAATTCCGATAAAAAATACCCCCCCAGAGGCAATTTTTGATACGATCAACCTGATCCCCGATACTGTTTTCAGTGCCTGGTCCACCACCTGGTCTTTGCAGGATCTGGATGGCAATGAAACCATCGACTCTGCCTTTATTCGTCTCAATGATGGCGAATGGTTTGCCTTTGGGCCGAATATTAGCTTCGGCACCTTTGTCGCAAGCATGCCGGAAACAGACGGTCTACAAGGGGCAGACATTTATCTTGGTACTGCGGCTGAATTACAGTCAGTTCTATTGGGGAGTCTGGCAGTAGGGGCGCCCAACCGCATGTACATACGCGTGCGAGACATTGCCGGATCAATGAGCGAGATTGACTCGACCAAATCCTTTTTTGTGCGCCGTAAAACCGGAGACCTCCTGCTGGTAGATGATCTGGCGGTCAACAGTGCGGATGAATTTTACCATCTGGCTTTAGGTGGCTTTGTGCCCAGCTATGTCTTTATCGATATCATAACCTTTTTGCCCCCCTTTTGGGATCCTTCCTTTGGATTGTTTTTTAAC
>JBCBZF010000706.1:0-3950 GCA_039815525.1 Bacteroidota bacterium
CCAGGATATCAATGATGTCTACCTGGGTATTCATCTTGGTCAGGACCATGGCTGCGCTCGGACTGGCCCCCGATCGAAAATAATTGGCCAGCCAATCCATGAATGCTTTGTCATTGGCTTTGGATGGTGCGAGGGATTCGAGGTTCATGTCCCCACTTCCCCAACTGCTTTCGATCATATCATATACCTCCTGTCGCTCTTCATCAGTTGGTGCCCAGGGATAATCTGGTGAATACCTTCGTTTGGCAAAAATACCGAATGCGATAAGAGAAATGGTTCGGTTGGGGTAGGTGGCCGCAAACAGAGCCGAAACCGATCCGCCTTCTGAATGGCCAAATAGGACGGCTTTTTCTGAGCCGACTGCATCCATGACTGCACGAATGTCATCCATTCGTTCCTCTACAGTTGAAAGCTCTACGATACGATCAGAGAGTCCGGTTCCTCTTTTATCAAACAGAATGACCCGCGCAATTTTCCCCAACTCTTCAAAAAATGCCACCAACTCAGGGCAGGCCCACATCCAATCTATGTTTGACACCCAGCCTGGGATATATACCAAATCAATCGGCCCTTCCCCGAAAACCTGATAGGCGATATTGATGCGACCACTTTTGGTATATTGCGTTGCGGGTTTCATCGGAAATACGTTCATCAACACTATTTATCATGTCAATCTGCGTCTGCCTCCAAAGAGGAGAAACAGAAGTATGTCCTGTCTTGAAAGGGTAGGGGAGTGGAAAAGTACAGCCTGCCAGAAGGATTTGCAAATGCACCAGGCCGACTGTCTGTATAGAGTACAGTTATTTGCTGGAAAACCCTCACAAGAAATCCCGCTACCGAGTCGATTCAGCAGCGGGATGGTATGTTATCAGTATGTTTGATCATTCAATATCCCAGGTGGTTCCACCTGAAAGCAGTGCGTCGAGATCACCGGATCCTTTTTTCTCTTTGGCTTCATTCAGCTGCGCAAAAAGAAGCTCCTCATAACAAGGGCGATCGGCTTCGTAGAAAACCCCAAATGGCCGTGGCAAATAATCATCGCCTGCATCTGTTGGATCATCAAAGAAACGTGCCAGAATCTGCGCTTTGTACATGTCCCGCTCATCGTGAATCCAGAGGTCGTCCTGAGAGAAAGTGCCATCTCTCAGATCCACCACTTCTGGCCGCAGGCCATTGATACGGATGCCTTTGTTGCGATCTTGTCCGAATACCAGCGGCTGACCATGCTCAAGGAAAATAGCAGTAGCAGCTTTGGTCTTCTTATCCGTAAAGGCGAAAAAGGCTCCGTCATTGAAGATGTTACAGTTCTGGTAAATCTCCAGGAAAGAAGCACCGGTATGCTGATGACTGCGGTGTAGCATGGCTTGCAGATGCTTAGGATCGCGGTCCATGCTACGGGCCACGAAGGTCGCATCGGCTCCCATAGCAATTGCCAGTGGGTTGATTGGATGGTCCAAAGAGCCCATGGGCGTGGATTTGGTCCGTTTGTCTACCTCAGAAGTAGGCGAATACTGTCCCTTGGTCAAGCCATAAATCTGGTTGTTGAACAACAACAGATTCAGGTTGAAGTTCCGTCGCAGAAGATGAATCAAATGATTTCCCCCAATCGACAAACCATCACCATCACCCGTGATCATCCATAGGCTGAGATCGGGATTGGCCATGCGCAGACCAGAGGCGAAAGCCGGGGCCCGTCCGTGAATGGAGTGCATGCCATAGGTTTTGAGATAGTAAGGGAAACGGGACGAACAGCCAATGCCGGAAATGATGGCCACCTGATCGGGATCAAGACCAAGGTCAGCAAAGACTTTTTGTACCTGCTTGAGGATCGAATAATCACCACAACCAGGACACCAGCGTACTTCCTGATCCGAAGCATAATCACTGGCTTTTCGCGTTACGGCTCCATTGCCGTTAGGGGAAAGAGATGTCTGGGTACTCATGTGATGATATTATGCCAGCAACACTTCAGCTGCTGATTTGAGTTCTGGTTTGGTAATGGGGACACCCTGGATTTTGTTGAACTGATGCACCGGCAGCAAGAAGCTGTCGCGGATCAGACGGGCCAGTTGTCCGTTGTTGATTTCTGGAATGAGGATTTTGTCATAAGAAGTCAAAACCTCCTTCAGGTTTTTGGGATAGGGGAGCAAGTGACGCAAATGCGCATGCGCGACTTCATGCCCTTCGCTGAGGAGCTCCTGGGTAACGGAACGAATCACACCATAGGTCGAACCCCAACCAAGGATCAGCAGTTTGCCTGTATCCGGTCCCTGATCAATTTTTTGCAAAGGAATGTTCTCTGCCACCTTTTCGACCTTTTCCGCCCGGATCTTCACCATCTTTTCGTGATTGGCCGGATCATAGGAAACATTGCCGGTACCATCTTCCTTTTCCAGACCACCGATGCGGTGGGCCAGTCCAGTGGTTCCAGGCAAAGCCCATTCGCGCACCAGGGCTTCATTGCGATCGTAGGGGCGATGGGCCTTTTCACCATCGGTCGCCTTTGCAAATTCAACCTTGATCTCTGGTAAATCCGCGGCTTTGGGGAACTGCCAGGGCTCGGCGCCATTGGCGATGTAGCCATCGCTGAGCAGAACCACTGGGGTCATATGTTGCAGGGCAATCCGACACGCTTCAAAGGCGGCTTCAAACGCATCCGAAGGCGAAGCCGCGGCAATGACCGGCATGGGGCTTTCACCATTGCGGCCATAAATGGCCTGCATCAGGTCAGCTTGCTCCGTTTTGGTCGGTAGACCAGTGGAGGGGCCACCCCGCTGTACATTGACGATGACCATCGGAAGTTCGAGCATCATGGCAAGGCCCATTGCTTCACCCTTGAGGGCAACCCCTGGACCAGATGTACCGGTGATCGCCAGATCGCCACCATAAGCAGCACCGATAGCTGAGCAAACGGCCGCAATCTCATCTTCAGCCTGAAAGGTCTTAACGCCGAAATGCTTATGAGCTGACAAGCCATGCAAAATGTCAGAAGCGGGCGTAATCGGATAGGAGCCATAAAACAAAGGGAGACCAGACTTTTGCGAAGCCGCAATCAATCCGATCACCAAGGCCTGGTTACCACGAATATTGCGGTAGGTACCGCTGGGCAGTGGCGCTGGTTTGACTTCGTACTGTGTACTGAAGGTCTCAGTGGTTTCCCCAAAGTGATACCCAGCTTTCAGTACCCGCAGGTTGGCATCCAGAATCTCTGGCTTATTGGCAAACTTGGCTTCCAGAAAGCCAATGGTGCTTTTGAGGTTTCGGCTGTAGCGCCAATAGAGAAACCCCAACACAAACATATTCTTACATCGGTCCTTCTCCTTGGTACCCAAAGAAGATTCTTTGAGGCACTCGCGGGTCAGTTTCGTGACCGGCATTTGAAATACTTCATAAGGCTCGAGACTGCCGTCTTCGAGTGGACTGACGCCATTTTCATAATGGGCCAGACGGAGATTTTTACTGTCAAAACCGTCGGTACTGGCGATGATGGTGCCTTCAGAACGGAGTTGAGACAAATTGGCTTTGAGTGCGGCTGCATTCATGGCGACCAGGACATCAAACTGATCTCCAGGCGTGTTGATTTCACGGGAGCCGAAATGCAGCTGAAAGCCAGAAACCCCCGCCAGCGTACCTTGAGGGGCACGAATTTCAGCAGGAAAGTCCGGGAAAGTCGCCAGATCGGTACCAGTCAGAGCGGTGTTATTGGTAAACAGCGAACCTGTCAGCTGCATCCCATCACCAGAATCCCCGGCAAACTTGATGGTCACTTCCTCACGGACCTTGGGTGTAGTTGGCATTGAAGAAAAAATTTAGCCTAAATTAACTAGAATGAATCTAAATAAAAGAACTCACTCAAAACTCTAAACTCATGAAACGGGCACAAAGTTACGGATCTAAGGCTTGCGGCCCCAATTTGTGCACATAAAAACAAATCCCCAACTGCTTTAAGG
>JBCBZF010000738.1:0-3799 GCA_039815525.1 Bacteroidota bacterium
ATCTGGTGGAAGGTTCTCTTATCCAAAATAATGTGGCCTATGTGGCGGCCTGCTTTTTTCGTCGTCCTTTTCAGGATTTGTACCAGGATGGCTTGCATCAATTTTCCTTTGTCGAAGGCGGCGTGATCGTTCGGGACAACATCATGATGGTTGGCAACTCTTTGCATCAGATCCGATTCAAAGACCCAGGCATGGGACGGGCTTTCCCAGATGCGAATAAGCCAGTGAAAATACACAACAACTATTACGGCTATTCCCGATCAAATGCAACCTACGTCTGGCAGGGAGATGGGATCACGCCTTATTCCATCGACAGCATGTACTACGGCCCGATTTCGACGCCCAGCACCCGGGATGCTTACAACAATCCCTCAACCTGGACCAGCTATTATCGGGTGTGTAATTCCAATACGCCGATTCACATTCAAAACAGTACTTATCCGGCCGGGCGCACTTTCTACAATGGTGCCTGTGGCCCGGACCAAATCACAGGCGTACAAAACACCGCGGCCAATGCCCCACTGGTTCAGTTTAACAATGCCGGTTTTTCGGATGGAACAGACTATCGGAAGATCACGTTCTGGTCAGCAGAATATGAAACCAGCGACAAATCAGGAACCTTTATCCCTTATGCTGTAGGAGACTATGTTTTCTACTACGACAACAGTGGCCAAACGCACTTTTATGAATGCATTCAAGCTCATGCCGCTAATTTTCCGCCTCCTACTTCTCCTACATACTGGAGCGAAATGGATTGGAACGGCAGTCCTCTTCCACCGCTGGATCTGCGCACCTTACCCGGTAGTTTTTATGAGCAGAAAGGCATTGGACTGGAGTATGTCGTTCCCAGTATTTTTCCGGTTGAATGGGTTCGGTTTGAGGTAGCGGAAAGAAATGGGCAGGCTGATCTGCTTTGGGAAACCATTCATGAAGTAAACAATGACCATTTCACGATTGAGCGTTCACAAGATGGTCGCCTGTTCCAACCAGTGGGCACCCTGGAAGCAACAGGAGGTGGCGTCCACCGTTTTACCGATCAGACAGTTCGGACTGGTCGTTATCATTACCGCATTCGCCAAACTGATTTGGACGGTCGTTATTCGCATTCAGAGATCCGGGAGGTATTCATCAAAGAAAGTGAGGTTCGTCTTCAAGCCAGGATTTTCCCCAATCCAATGCAGGCAAACATTCACATTGAGATAGAAAGTGTTTCGTCTGTACCGTTTGAAGTTTCTCTGTTTGACCTGCATGGTACAAGGCTGAAATACGCGATCATGGACAAAAAGTCTTTTCAATGGGATACAGAGGCATTACCCGTAGGTTTGTATGTTTTGTACATTAAACAAGGAGAGCAAAGCAAACAGCAAATGATCCAAAAGCTGCGCTGATTTCGCCCGGTCCCTTCTGTGTTCTATCTTTGCCAGCATGAGGAAAGAGTCATTTCTGATGCTGGCAAAGACCTTTCAGGGTCTGGAGGAAGTATTGGCAGAAGAATTACGGGAGTTGCGGGCGCGCAATGTACGCCCGATCCGGCGCGGGGTAGAATTTGAAGGAGATTTGCTCCTGCTGTATCGAGCCAACCTGCATTTGCGAACCGCCCTTCGCATTTTGCGACCCATCCATAGCTTTCGTGCCCGAAATGAGCGCCAACTCTACGCAGGTGTTCAGGCGGTTGACTGGCGGCAATACCTCCGCTTGTCGCAGACCTTTGCCATTGATCCTGTCGTCAACTCTCCTATTTTTCGCCATTCACACTTTGCCGGGCTGAAAACCAAGGATGCAATCGTCGATCAGTTTCGCCGCCATACCGGACAACGTCCGTCTATAGATACCCGCAAACCGCATTTACGCATCAGTTTGCACATCAATGATACCCAGGTCAGTCTGTCGCTGGACAGCTCCGGCCAATCTCTTCACAAGCGTGGGTATCGGCACAGCGGCCATCCTGCCCCATTGAATGAAGTCCTGGCCGCAGGTTTACTCAAAATTGCCGGTTGGGAAGGAAAAGGGACCTTGCTTGATCCCATGTGTGGGACAGGCACAATTCCGATCGAGGCCGCCATGATCGCGGAGAATCGACCACCAAATTTGCACCGTCGGCAGTTTGGCTTTCATCGCTGGCCGGACTTCGACCGGGCTACCTGGAACAAAACCTTCGCCATGGCGGAAGAAAATATGAGGGCTTCGACCGCGAAGATTTACGGTCGGGATGTGGCCGGACAGTCAGTGCGTCTGGCGACGCGTCAGGAAAAGTTCGCGAAGCTGGGCGGACCGCTGGATTTTGATAAGGGAGACTTTTTCAAACAAGCTGCTCCTGATCCTGATGGCGGTTTACTCATCATGAATCCGCCCTATGGCGAGCGTTTGCAGGAAACAGATATGGCAGATTTCTACAAACGGATCGGTGATACCTTCAAGCAACATTATCCAGGCTACACTGCCTGGGTGTTCACCAGTAATGTCTCTGCTTTGAAACGCCTGGGACTCCGGGCGGAACAAAAAGCCATGCTTCACAATGGCCCATTAGAATGTCGCTTCCAGAAGTATACGCTATATGCAGGGAAGAAGGAGAGCTGATAACTCTGCAAACCATCATAATGATTCAAACTGACACAGTTTGTGTGTTTGAGGCAATCTCTACACAGCGTAAACTTGAACGCCTCACGCTGGCATATACCGACGGGTTTCAACTTTGGCTTTCAGCTGATTCAAAATCGAAAACAGGCCGAAATACGCCCGGTTCATGTAGATGCCATCTTTGTCTCCACGGGGCGCCGACTGGCGCATCTCCGGACTGCGGCCCATTTTTTCTCCATAGGCGTAGACCTCACCGAAGTAGCCTTCGTCCCCAAAGTCAAATTGGTCCGCATAAAAGGGTTTGCACATCAATCCCAGCGCCTCCTTGAAAATGCCTTTGTATTTCTCCTGTTCTGCGGCAGAATCACTGTCGAGAATCATGCCCGCACCTCTTAGCCTTTTGGTAAACTCCGTATCATTCTCCAGTATGCCCGGCTGAATCAGGGCGAAGTAATTCTCGTAAAAAGTTTGTGGAATGGCTTTGACACAACCAAAATCCAGGATTCCCACTCTTCCATCTTCCCAAAAGAGAAAATTACCCGGGTGGGCGTCGGCGTGCATGAGTTTCAGCGTATGCACCTGATAGTTGTAGAAATCCCACAAAGCCTGGCCAGCCTGATTGAGGATTTCCTGTGAAGGATTGGTGGCCAGAAACTGGTCCAGATGCAACCCATCCAACCAATCCATCGCGATGATGCGTTCAGCTGAGTACTCGGGGTAGTATTTGGCAAACACCAGGTTGGGGAGATCGGCCGTTTTTTGCGAAATCTCCATGGATCGCTGGAGTTCCAACTGATAGTCAGTCTCTTCCAGCAGTCGTTCCTGAACCTCTTCAAAATAGACGGCAATTTCGCTGTCTTTCCACCCGAACATCCGCCGCGCAATGGGTCTGACGATGTTGAGATCTGACACAACACTGTCGCCCACGCCTGGATACTGGATCTTGATGGCGAGATCCTTGCCATCTACTTTGGCGCGATGGACCTGTCCGATAGAGGCGGCGTGAGCGGCTTCCATCTCAAATTCATCAAATAAGTCGAGTGGAGACTTCCCAAAAAACTGGCGGAAGGTTTTGACGATCAGCGGTCCGGATAGGGGAGGGGCTTTGTATTGCGCCTGCGCAAACTGGTCGGTGTATGCAGACGGCAGGACGCCCTTGTCCATGGACAACATTTGTGCAACTTTCAGGACACTGCCTTTTAGCTCACTCAGTGTACCATAG
>JBCBZF010000943.1:0-2894 GCA_039815525.1 Bacteroidota bacterium
CACCAGCTGAAAAGCCAAAGAAAAGTTGGGCTGGCCGAATATCCCATGAAGAAGGCGAAAAGTTAACAAAACAATTAGAAGAGACTCGGGCAGAATGGGCGCGCAATATTTAACTGACACAAATGTCATCATTGATCTTCTCAGTGGAAGGTTTCCAGAATCAGGATCGAAGTGGCTGGAGAATGCATTTAAATGGAAATCAGTGTTTTATCTCAGTGATCAATCAAATAGAAATTCTGGGATTTGATGGTCAGCCTGACACGATGCGTCTTCTCGAAGAACTTGTGGGTGAACTAAGTATTATCCCCTTAACTGACGCAGTCGTCCAAGCCACAATTTCTATAAGGAAACAGTATAAAATGAAACTGCCTGATGCCATTATCGCGGCGACCTGTCTTCGATATGATTTTACATTGCTAACACACAACACTAAAGACTTTTCAAGGCTGACTAGCCTGAATCTCCTTGATGTCTATGGAAAATAGATTTCTCAACCTATGTAAAGGAAATTGATCTGGTATGCGCGCACCTTTGATGAAAACATCAACTTATGCGACTGCATCAGAATAAAATCCTCATCACCGGCGGAACGGCTGGTATCGGTCTGGCCCTGACCCGGAAATTCCTCTCGCTCAACAATCAGGTCATAGTAGTGGGGCGGAATGCGACCAAACTGAATGAACTGGCACAATCAAGCCCTCAGATCATCCCCTTTCAGTGCGATGTGAGCCTGCCCCATGAATTAGATCGTCTGGTTCTGTTCGTCGAACAAGATCACCCCGATCTCAATGTGCTCATCAACAATGCGGGCATCCAGTACAATTATCGTTTCACAGAGGAACCACAACTACCCTCTAAAATTCAACATGAGATTGATGTCAATCTGCTCGCCCCAATCAAATTGTTGTCGATGCTGCTGCATGTATTGCAAAGCAATGAAAATGCTGCCATTGTCAATGTGAGCTCTGGTCTGGGTTTGGTACCAAAACAAGCTGCGCCGGTTTATTGTGGGACCAAGGCTGGTTTGCACATTTTTACCAAAGCCTTACGAAATCAGCTCGATGGTCATGGGGTGAAAGTATTCGAAATCATCCCCCCCCTGGTTGACACCGCGATGACTGCGGGCCGTGGAAAAGGGAAAATCAGTGCCGACCAATTAACAGAAGCGTTTATCCGTTCCTTTCAAAAGGATCGTTTGGAGATAAGCATCGGAAAAGTAAAGCTCCTGAAAACAATCAACCGCCTCAGTCCGGCTTTGGCGGAGCGTATCATGCGCGGAAACGAATGAGTCGTATCCAGACCCGATGACTTAGGATTGTTGCTGCAACCAATTGAGTCGGCTTTGGTCGGGGCGGTGTTGAATGCGAAACTGATCAAAACTGGCCCAGAAACCATCCCCGTCAGGGGAAGCGGCTGTCATTCCGGTCATGATCATTTTCTCTGCCGGGAAATGTGCCAAGCGCATCATTTGATAGGTATGCCCATCCAGAGAATAAGAAATCTCAACTGCATCCAGCTTGCGAATCAGTTTGAGCCAGACGGCTTTCGGAGGTTCTTCCAGTGAGATGACACTCCAATCGCTTTTGTCACGGGTGACCACCGCACTAAGATATTGGATCCCATCTACGTACTCGATGCCGGTTTTGAGCCAGTTTTTTTCATCAATGCGAAGCATCAGGCCCATTTGGTCGTAGCGCGCTTGGTAATCGCCTTGAATCCGAACGCATAGCTCAAACTCACCACTGCGCTGACAATACCAAAATGGTCCATCATGAACGGTGAACCCATAATGCGTTTCCCGCCAAAAATCAGTTTTGGGAGGGACAAACATGCGAAGCTGGTCTCCTTCCTGCGACCACTGTTCTGGCTCATTTAACCAATACATTTGCGGCATGCTGAAAATTAAGGTTTGTCCTCCTGCAAAACAAAGTGGCCAGCATTGGGGTGCGGGAAATGGCAATCACAGTTGCGAAACGCCTGACTTGTCTGCCAGATAAGCTCGCCCTGATGATCGCTTAGCCAATCGCGGATGGCCTGCTCAAAATCAACCCGATGCCGTAGATCGGCCTGCAGATGTTGCCAGTAGCTGCAAAAGCCACAGCCATTTTGGTCAAAGTCGACTGGCAATAAATCAAAGGTCTCTATGGGATGGATGATCTCTGTCAGGGCGAAATAAGCCACATCACCGACTGCGTAGTGCCCGCCAAAATTAGGAACGCTGGCCCGGGTCAGACTACTGTCGCGGATCTTATCAAGTAAAAGTGGGATGGCTTGTTCTTTTCCCATGACAGCCTGCCAGAACAATGGATCACCACAGCCAAAATCGCCTTCACAGATATAAGGCATATCCGTGACAAATTGTAAGCTGTCAATGGTTTTGGTCAAATCCCGGCTGGAAGATGGGATGGTGAATCCGTCAATGGGAGGTGGAGGTGGAAGCAATACCTTTGAGGCAGGCTGCTGTTTTGGTTGGCAGGACAGGAAAAGAGTAAGACAGCAAAACAGGGTGAAACGCATCAGTAAAATGTTTTTCTGGGTGACCAAATGAACCCCAATATTCCATATACAATGGAAGACTTTCGGGATGAGAAGGAAGGATAGGGCGTATTGCTCAGGTGTTCGACAAGCATTTCATATTCGGGAGAAATTGTCGGTCATGGTTGTTGAAAGTATCTGAAGAAAGTATGTCCCTGCAAAGTTGCCATTCGCCCTGAAAAATCTGCCAATCGCGCTTTTGGGGTGACTTTTGGCCTGGAAACTGCGTAATAAAGATGTTTGGATGACATTTTTTTGGCTATAGATATCCGAAATTGTCTTCCTAAATTGCAAATTCAAGTTTTTCTTTTTTATCTTTTCTTCTCATGAGTTTACCAGAGCTGAAAAACGCGCTCAAG
>JBCBZF010000776.1:0-3605 GCA_039815525.1 Bacteroidota bacterium
AATCAGCAGGAAGTCAATGATGGTCTGCAGGAAAGCACCGTACTTGAGTAATACCGGCTCGACACCTTCAGCACCTTCTTTCAGGACGACTGCCAGATCATTAAAATTGACGCCTCCCAGTGCCATGCCGATTGGCGGCATCAGGACGTCATTGACAAATGACTTAACAATCGTTCCAAATGCGCCTCCAATGATAACGGCAACGGCCAGATCCAGCACATGGCCCTTCATGATAAACTCGCGGAATTCTTTGATCATGATGATTTTGTTAATTGGTTTTGAGTTGTTCCTCGTGAGAAATATACCTAAAACGGGAATACATCCAAGTAAAAACCTTATTCTTACTGGAAGGACCGACAGGTATTTTCAATCTTCCGTAGTTTTTGATTACTTCATGTCGTTCAGGTCACTCTTTATTTCCTTGCGATGAACAAATTTATGACCGAGTGCATCGGTACCTTCTTCTGGGTTCTGGTTCTGGGCTTATCCGTTAGTGCACAATACAGCCACATGGCCGCCATTTCGCTGGGCGGTGTGATCATGGCCCTGGTCTACATGGGCCAGGCAGTTTCAGGTGCACATTACAATCCAGCGGTCACCCTGGCTGTGTTGATCAGGGGTGGGATTGACTGGAAAAATGCCATTTTCTATGTTCTGATGCAGATCATCGGGGCCTTACTAGGTGCCTTGCTAACGGATCTCCTCGTCCAGGATGATAGTTTTGTCTACTTATTGGGAAAAGCAGGCAGCGCTTCCGGTTTGCAAGCCATGTTGGTGGAGCTCTTTTTTACTTTCGGGCTGGTATTGGTTTATCTGCACGTCGCAACTGGTAAAACGGCCATTGGGAATTCTTACTTCGGCTTCGCCATTGGTGGCATGCTGGCGGGGGCCTATTATGTCGGATCTGATATTTCCGGTGGTGCCTTTAATCCAGCCGTAGGCCTCGCCCCCAATCTGCTCAATGCCAATTGGGGAACACTCTGGATTTATCTGCTGGGGCCATTTCTGGGAGGAGCATTGGCAGCTTTGGTCTATCGCATACAGTTTAACCTCCCCATCATTCGAAAAAAACCACAAGCCGAACCGTCAAATACTTCTCTCCAGGAGGAAACAAGAACCCAGGAAGAAAGGCCGTCAAGCTAAAAAAGCCCAGCCTACAAATGCAGGCGGGCTTTCTCATGATTGTGCTGATAAAAATGTCTTTGGTCTTAGATTGGCAGGGCGTCATAGATGAAAGAGAACATCGCCCCGGTAACATAGCCGGCCCACGGCATCAGAATCGCCGTGGTGCCACCCAGTGCAGCCAAACCGTAGCCCACAAAAGCACCCACCGCATCTGCGATATATGGTTTTTTGTTTTCAATTGATTCGGGATCGTTGGTGCTCCAATAGTCAAAAGAAGCATAATAGGTATCCACCAGGTAAAATGCAGCCATTTGATCAATTCCGGTCCATTCAGTGTTTTCAATTTGCGCAATCACACTCTCCAAATCTTCAACTGGCGCATTGTTCTTACCAAGACTCCATAAGGTCTCAACCAGATTCGAGAGTTCTGCAGAAAAGATCCCGGCGTCGCTGACTGTCGACAGACTCGCATCCATCATCTCCAGTGTAGGCTGATTGAGACCATTGGCAGGAATAAACTCAATTAATTGATTCACGATATCACCATTGGCCGTCGGATGACCTGGCTGACCATTCATGTGTACCATCAGATCGGTCAGCATACTTTCGGTTGCAAATTCCAGTTCCTCAATGCTGCTGTTTTTGATGAGGAAATCAAGGCTCTGGTTGTGCCATTGTCCAGGCTGAAGATTCTGCGGCATTGATTTCGCCAGCGTATTGCTGCCTGACTGGCCTGACTGAAGGCTTTCAGGCTGGATGGGTTGACAGGCGGTCGCGGCAAGCGTTAGACAAAAAAGAAGAGCAAGGTTTCTGAACGCAAAAAAATTTAACACGCGTTGCATTGTGTTTCAATGATTGTTTTGGTGCCTACTATGTTTGGCGGGTCTTCGGCATCTCCCGGTTGGGTTGTGTGCGTCATTGGTCGAGATGCGGAAGAGAAGGTCCCCCCTATCGGCTAGAAATTTTATTTTTTTTTACGCAGGTAGAAAATCCATTAGAAAACTGAAGCCTGAGCAGACTTCGGCACGATATTGGCTTGTAAGTATATGAGGATTAAAAGAGAAAAGGCGCAGAATCAATTCTGCACCTTTGGTTTCTGAGCGATAACCCGGAACAAGAAATGGGCTATCGGTGAGGATTACGTAGCATTAAGGAGAATGTCAACCAGAGGACGAACCTCTTCGTTAAAGCGAAAATAGCGTATTTTCGCAAAAATCCCATATTTAATTTCTTCGTACGTAATATTTCTTTGTGAATCAGGCCCCTGATATCACTTTGAGCGCGTTAGAGGCTCATTCCGGCCCAACCATCTTCCATTTTCCATGTAAGGATCAGCGTATATTTGTCAACTTTCAGGCAAAAGATCCATTCCGGCAAACCACAGCGCCCTGAATTGTGTTTCCTACGTGGAGAATCAGTAATTTTCTCCTACACATATTGTTAGGACTTCATGCAATTTCAAGGAACCGATACCTATGTCGCGACCCGCGACCTTCAAATCGCCGTCAATGCCGCGATCCAACTGGAAAAACCCTTAATCGTCAAGGGGGAGCCAGGCACAGGCAAAACACTTTTGGCCCAGGAAGTGGCGAGATCGCTGGACAAAAAAATGCTCACCTGGTACATCAAATCGACCACCACTGCCCAGCAGGGTTTGTACGAATATGATGCCGTATCCAGACTGCGGGACTCTCAATTGGGATCAGACCGTGTGCATGACATCGCCAATTACATCAAAAAAGGCAAACTGTGGGAAGCCTTCACCGCAGACGAAACTGTCGTCCTGCTGATCGACGAAATCGACAAAGCAGATATCGAGTTCCCCAATGACCTCCTGCTGGAATTGGACAAAATGGAATTTTACTGCTACGAACTGCAACAAACCATCAAAGCCCGGCAACGTCCGATCGTTATGATTACATCCAATAATGAAAAGGAGCTGCCGGATGCATTTTTACGCCGTTGTCTTTTTCATTATATCCAGTTTCCGGAAGCTGCGACCATGAAGCGCATCGTAGATGTGCATTTCCCTGGACTTGACCAAAAGTTGCTCGATCGGGCGATGCAGATTTTTTACGAAATCCGCGAGCTCAAAGGCATGAAGAAAAAGCCGTCCACCAGTGAGTTGATTGATTGGATCAAGTTGCTGTTACTGGAACGAATCAGCCTGAAAGAGTTGGAGGAAGTCAATCTCAAGGAAGCCTGGCCACCTTATGAAGGCGCACTGATCAAAAACGAACAGGATTTTGAGATCATCAACAAACTGCGGAAGTGGCAGGGGCGCTAGCGCCTTTTTCCAAAAAAACGCTTCATGATTTCCGCACATTCCTCCTCCATGATGGAAGTAGTGATCATCGTTCGGGGATGGAGCATATTGGGTCCAAAGCGTGAATAGCCATGTTTGGGTTCAGACGCACCATAGACCACTCTCGCAAACTGCGCCCAGCGCAGGGCCCCGGCACACATCGGACAAGGCTCGA
>JBCBZF010001277.1:0-1727 GCA_039815525.1 Bacteroidota bacterium
CTGGCTTTAACCTGGGGCATCCCGCTGGAAGCAGAATTGGAGATTACCCTTGATACTTTTTATACCAAAACCAGAAAGTACTGGGAGCGTTGGGTACGCCGCACCTCCATCGGGCAATTTCACCAGGAAGCAGTCATCCGTTCAGCTTTGACGCTAAAGCTGCACCAATACCAGGATACTGGTGCCATCATTGCTGCAACGACGACCAGCCTTCCAGAATCTCCCGGCAGTACCCGAAACTGGGACTATCGTTACTGTTGGGTGCGGGATACGCACTACACCCTCAAAGCGCTGACCAATCTTGGCCATTTTGGCGAATTGGAACAATACGCACACTATATTGAAAATATCGCCCTGAGTTTGGGAGAAGATGAACGCTTTCAGCCTTTATATTCCATTACTGGTGAGAGCAAACTGACAGAGAATATCATTCCCCTCGAAGGCTACAAAGGCAATACGCCGGTTCGGGTCGGTAACCAGGCTTATGAGCACATTCAGAATGATGTCTATGGACAGGTGTTGACTTCACTCTTGCCACTCTTTGTGGATGCCCGTCTGCGACAAGAAGATAAAAAGCATCTCCTTCCCATGATCATGCGTATTCTGAAGCAGATTGACCGGACCATGGATCAGCCTGATGCAGGTCTTTGGGAATTCCGGAACACGGCACAATTGCACTCTTATACCTTCCTCTTTCATTGGGCAGGCAGTCGGGCTGGTCTCAAGATCGCCCAGCACTATGGGGATAAGCGGATGGAAAAACTGGCGCAACGGCTGGTGAAGGAGTCGGCTGAAAAGATGGAAGCCTGCTATAATGAGGCACAATCCGTCTACACCCAGGCAGTGGGTACGCCGCATCTGGATGCCAGTATGTTGCAGCTGATCACGATGAATTATCTTGATCCTAAAAGCGAAAAAGCGCATAAGCATGTAGAGGCATTGGAGAAGCAGTTGAAAACCAAGGAAGGCTTATTCTATCGGTATAAACATGCTGATGATTTTGGAGAGCCGGAAACGACTTTCCTGATTTGTGCTTTCTGGTATGTGGAAACACTGGCCTATATGGATCGAATTGATGAAGCCGTAGAGATTTTTGAAAAACTGTTGACCTACTCCAATCATCTCGGCTTGCTGGCTGAGGATGTGGATGCGAAAAATGGATCACAATGGGGCAACTTCCCGCAGGCGTACAGCCACGTGGGCCTGGTCAATGCGGCCTTTGCCATTTCCCGTAAATTGGACACCCAACCTTTCCTGTAGAAGGGAAACGATTGTTCATCAAATGAAACCGCCTGTGGTCCGCCACAGGCGGTTTTTGTATGCATGACTTTGTTAACAAACGATGATCGCTGTAAGCTTTTATGTTTCGCTTATTGCGCATTCTTGTAAGGGAAAATAGACTTTGGGAAGAAAATTGATGGAATGGTGGTATGAGAGTGAGGAAACCGAGATGAGCATTTTTCCCTGATGGTAGATTGGTTATTCATCTTCTATTCAGGTGTGAATGAAATCAAAATCGCCTTTTAGCGGTTGTCTGTCCATGTTTTTGATCAACATGCAGCATAGATGAAATCTTTGAAACCAGCTCAGTCTGCGGGTTTACTCTGCCCCTTTAAGTTGGTATGTAAGAAAAACGCTCCCTCGTCGGAAAAATACTACCACTCATCGAACACCATGATGTAAGAAATATATTTTTGGTGCACTTTTGTATCAACAAAGGAAGTTAA
>JBCBZF010000814.1:0-3400 GCA_039815525.1 Bacteroidota bacterium
CGTAAATGATCAAAACCTTAAACTGCACATTCATGAATCAATTTTCAGACAACCCCTCGTCCATTCATCTTTCTGATCGCCGTCGCTGGCTGGAAGTTGCAGGCGTGGTCTTAACCGGACTGGGCAAATTCATTTTCATGGACTGGCTCAATTGGCGATTGTTTTACATCGTACTCGCCTGCCTGAGTTGGGCGGTTTATGTCTTTCTGCGGTACCGTGAAAATCCAGAAATCCTGGCCTATTGGGGATTCCGCAAAGACAATTTTGGGAAAGTGTTTCGTTTCATCCTGCCCTTTGGCGTAGTTTCAGTCCTCATTTTCTGGCTTTTAGGCATGTGGTTTGGCACCAACATCCTGAGTTGGCATATCATCCCTATCTTGATTCTCTATCCGATTTGGGGCACCATTCAACACTTTCTCATGATTGGACTGGTGGCAGACAATCTCGAAGGTCTTACCTCAGTCAGTCTTTCCCGTTTCGGCCTCGTAAGTTTGACGTCCATTCTGTTTGCCATCGTACATTATCCGCATTGGTGGTTGATTCTGGCTTGCAGCCTATTGGCGGTTTTTTATACCCTGGTCTATCTATGGGAAAAAAATCTGTACGTATTGGGCATCTTCCACGGCTGGTTGGGGGCACTGTTCTTTTATCTGGTTTTGGCCCGTGATTCCTTTATGGAGGTGATGGGGCCATTGCTGAGTTGAGAGAAACCGCCTACATTTGGGCATGCGCTATCTACTCCTTCTCAGTCTTTGTTTCCTTGTGGCTTGCCAAAGCAAAACCGCTCCTTCATTTTCAACTTTCAGTTCCTTTGATGGAACCCAAATCGCTTTTTCTGATGAAGGGGAAGGGAAAGTGGTTTTCCTGATTCATGGTTTTATCAATACCCGAAAGAATTGGGACAAAAGTGCATTGAAGGACTCGCTACTGGCCGCAGGCTATCGGGTGATTGCACCAGACTTGCGGGGCAATGGTGACTCCGAACATCCCCGGGAGCCGCAGGCTTATGCCAATGATGCAGAAGTAAAAGACCTGATTGCGCTAGCTGATCATCTTACACTCACGCAGTTCGATGTAGTTGGCTATTCACGTGGTTCAATTGTCCTGGCCAAATGGTTGACGCAGGAAAAACGCATCCTAAAAGCCGTCATTGGTGGGATGGGTCTGGATTTCAGTGATCCAAATTGGGACCGTCGCATCATGTTTGCCCAGGCCTTTGGCGGAGAAGCTGAGTTGAATGATATCACAGAAGGCGCAGTCCAATATGCACAATCAATTGAGCGGGATCTGCACATTCTCAGTCTACAACAACACCATCAGCCCGTTACCACGGTTGAGGAATTGCGTTCCCTTCAAACGCCGATTTTGGTGATCGCCGGAGATCAGGACCATGACAATGGAGAACCAAGTGAGCTATCAGCAGAACTGCTCAATGGACACCTGAAGATTGTGCCAGGCGACCATAATAATGCTTATAAGAGCGAAGCCTTTGCAAAAGAAATAATGTATTTTCTGAAGAATCTGTAGCCACCTGACTACCTGGCAATGCGTTTACTGGCCAAAGTTCCACCATGAAGCCCATTCATTTTGTCCTGATTGTTTTCCTTTTTCAAGGGTCAATTCGCGGCCAAGGCCAAACATACCGACTTGATACCACCATCATCCGGGGAAGTAAAACCTCGGTATTGCATAATGCCGACAGATTAAAGGGGTTGCCTTTTGGCCAGGACTCAATTTATCTCTTTCAGTTTCCCCGACAGATTCGCTCCGGTCACCATTCTCGCAGAGCTTACTATCTTACGCAAATTGGCGAGAATCTTTGGTGTAAAGTAGCCATCAATTTGCCCAAAGAGTACCTGGAAGCATCAGATTTGCTGTATCATCGTCATGATGTCAGTTACCTTTGGCAGCTTGCAGATTTTGGAGATTCAACCAACTATTTATTGATTCATTGGTATTATAGCGGGGAGGAAGAAAAATCAAGCGTCCCGATTACCAGTGGGCCAGAATCACCAATTTGCGGACAGCAAATTCACTCACAAAAGCGCGACTATCATGGTATCCGGATAATTGATCCAACTACACACACTCTGCTGTTTGAAAGCCTGATTGAAGCCGAACATCAAACACTTTTACGAGGAATGGGCCGTACTTCTGTGCTGAAACAGATTCATTGTCAATTCGCATCCCTCAACGTCTACGAAAAACATTTCAGGGTGTATTCCTGCCGTCAGTCAGATTTTTTTTCAGCCAACATGCTGCCTCAATACCCACCCGGTCAATATCACATCAAAAATGGAAAGCTGGTATGGATGGACGAATGATGATCTGGCCGTTCGGTTCTGTCCTTTCAGACTGTAAGTTGATCTTTCAACCAACGGCGAGGGGTACAACCTGTAACAGACTTGAACTGACGTGTGAAGTAGCCACTCTCAGAATATCCCAGTTCGAAGGCAATTTGAGAAAGTGATTTATCTGGAGCGCGCAACATCATTTCACGGGCCAGTCGAATGCGTTCCGAAATGATAAAGTCATTGGGGGTCATGCCGAAGGCATCTTTGAATAGTGCAAAAAAGCGGGATTTCCCCATCCCTGCCACCTGGGTCAGATCTGAAATCCCAATGGGTTTACGGATGTTCTCTCGGATGTAAGCGACCACGGCACCAAAGCGATCGTTTCGCTGCTGATGAAAATTATGGAGAAAGAGTCTGCGGGCGCGTGATTGCAAGATTCGGATCACCAACTCCCGCGTACTCATGTTGATGAACAGGTCCCGATGCTCGTTATGTTCCTGAAACAAAAACAACAGATAATTGACCGTCTGGGCAATGGCCTGATCTCTCATCACCAGATCAGCAGAGAAATCAACTTCATCAACCATCTTGATGTCTGCGGCTTCAGTATGGTGATAATAGGCCTGCAGCGCTTCATCGATCAGGATTGGATCTGGCACAAAAGCGAGGCACTGGGTCGGTTCTTCGACTGAGGCAGATGGGAAATCAATGCTAAGTTGATGCCCTGATGGAATAATCAGACTTTCTCCCGGCTGATAATAAAATGCGCCAAGGTCCTTCATCCGAATGCGTTTTTCCCCTTTCAACATCACCGCAATCACAGGGGTTTCAAATTTAATTTCTACCTGATCAGCTGGCGCAATTGTTTCATAAAACTGGAGCTCAATATTACGGGCTGACATCATTGCCTTTCGCTCCACCAACACATCGGCCTGTTGGGTAGCAAGTTGATGGTTGATGTAGGCATTCATCGGCAATCGGGGGTAAGATTGGAGGATTCTCCGGTCTTCATGGAAGATCATCCCATTTTATCGGAGAATATTGTTATCAGAGAATAAATGTTAGCGATTAAACTTGGAAAAGAAAAATCAGCCAGGTGATCACAA
>JBCBZF010000108.1:0-10202 GCA_039815525.1 Bacteroidota bacterium
GGCGTGGGAATGCGGGGCGTATTTTCTTTGCGGTTATCAGCGCAATTCTCCTTCAGAGCCTTTATCTCTCTCTCTTTAATTTCGCGCTTGTGTCAAATATCGGGTTGTTTTTACTCTATTTAATTGTTTTTGCGCCGTTGGTTTTTTGTCTTTTTATGCTCAGCCGGGCGGGTGAAAATCTGCCCTGAACAAGAACAATGGCTTGAGATAAATTCCTTGCTGATTATGAGATAAGAAAATGGCATTGCGGTAATTGCTGCCGTTGACCAGCATGCTATTGAGTCCCAGAGACTTCCCCGAAAAGGCTTCGTCATGGCGATACTTAGCCGCCATTTTTGCCCAACCATTGAGAGAAATCACATAGGTAATCAACAACCACATTGGAATCATGAGGAAAGGCATCAGAAAAAAAGGATTCATAAAATCTGTCTTTGATTGTATCAGAATACCCGTAAGTCGGTGCAAGTGCTAGGTCAATCAACAGTCGTTGGTTTTTTCATCATAAGAGAACCCTACAAAAGATCCCGCTTCATCAAAGATAAGATGAAACGGGACCTTGTATGCAGGATAACTTCTAATCTGTATCAATATTGGGCGTCGCGCAGGAACTCAACCCCATCAATGTCGAGGTCAATGTCATCTTCCAACTCGCGCAGTTTTTTGCGGGGAATCAGGCCGTTGAGACTCATGACGGAAAAATTTTCCTCTCCATCTGCGATCATGACCAGTTCTGTGATCATGCGGCCACGCTCTTTGATCATAAAATGGACACAGGTATTTCCATCGCGGATCTCCATCAGGGTTTCGTAATCCGCCCGCTTGATCTGGCGGGCCAGACGATCAATGTCAGATTTCCGCATGGACCCTGTCCCTTTGGGGGCAGTCAAGACATGGAGGCCCTTGATGATGACATCGTCTTTCTTTTTGTCCTGATTGGCAAAGTTGAAAATGCTGCCACTGATATTGACCACGGAATAATCTTCTTCATGGCTAAACGCATCGAAGAAATTCTGAATGATACGGTTTTGAGAAAAGCCCAGGAATGGCAGAACAATCATCATCAAAACAATACTTGCAGTTTTCATTTCTTTCGTGTTAATGTTGAAAAGTGGTGTAAAAATGGATATAGCTTTCCCATCTGGTGTCATACACCAGTTTCTGTCAGGGAATTAACATGTCAGATGAATGGATCAGTGTTCACCTTCGTCGTCCTCCTCCAATTCTTCGAGGCGTTCCAGATTTTCCATGCCATCGATGTCCATACTTTCTCCGATTTTGGCAATGGATTCGAGATCAAGCTGCCCATCCAGGCTCATGAGGAAGAAACTATCCTGACCACCGATGACCATGATGAGTTCGGAAACTTTACCGGGTATGTCTGATGGTTTGACCAGGAACAACAGATTCTCATCCTCATCCTTCATACTCATCAATTCTTCATATTGGCTGCGATCCAGAGAATTGACGACATCGTCAAAATGTCGGTAGCCATTGGCGGTCTCTCCACTGATCAGCCGCAGTCCTTTCATCTGATCAATGGCATCCGCAAACTTTTCATCTCCTTTCTTTTCCTTGCTGGCAAACAAGCGGATCAAAGAGGGAGAAATCCGGATTTGGGTAAAATCGTCATTCTCAGCGTATTGATCCATGAGTCGATCTATGATGTCGTTCTGTGCATGGAGACGGCTCGGTAACAGGTTCAAGCTGAGCAATCCGATCAGAAGGAAGATATATTGTTTCATCAGTTCCGGTTATCAGTTTTGTTCACAATGGTAAAAACATCGGTCAGGCTTTTTACTTTACGAATTTTTCGGGTGTGTTTTTTCGAACCATTCATTTTTTGCGACATCAGCATCAGAGCTTTCTTGGTTTCTTCGTACGCAAATTCCACTTCTGGGTCTGAAAAGGTCGTTTTCTCCTGAGGCGGTTGATCCAGATTGAGATACACAAGCATCACAATCGCAGCCGCTACCGAAATGCCTATTTGCCAAAGGCGGCGATTGGTTTTTCCGAGGAAAAAGAAAATCCCTTGTTTCTTTTGACGCTTTTTTCCGCTTTCCGTCTCATAAAAAGCAAACATCTCACGATACTTCCAGTATTCCTCTGGCGTATCATCCCGCTGCAGCAATTCCCGTAATTGCTTTTCTTCTTCCTGGCTGGATTCACCCTGCCAGTATTTATGTAAGAGCTTTTCGATCATTGTCCATCGCTTTGATTGAGTCCAAAAGCTTCCCGTTTTGTCAGTTGTTCGCGGACCTTTTGACGGGCGCGAAACAGGTACACTTTGACCTGGCTCAGATTCAGTTCAAGCATTTCGGCAATCTCCTGATAACTGTATCCTTCTACTTCCCTTAACTGAATAATCATTTTTTGATTGTCCGGCAGTTGGTTGATAATGGATTGCATGAAATGCATTTGGTCAGAAACTTCAGCTTGTCGGTCTGGCGTGGGCGCTTCCCCAGCTACGTTGATGTCCTCAACCTGGCTATATTCGCGCTTCTGCCGGTATTTGATGCGATCCAGAGAGCGATTTTTGACCACCCGCATGGACCAGGCTTCAACATTGGCCAGTTTGGACAGATCCTGACGTTTGTCCCAGAGGACCATCAGGGTTTCCTGCACCACATCCTCAGCTTCCTCTACACTCCCCAGCATGCGCAACGCAAATCGGTAGAGTTTCTGCTGGCAGGCCAGCACTTGTTCGGAAAAGAGTTTGAGGCTCATGTCATGGGCAAGACGCCGGTCGATATGGAAAGTTACAGGCGGTCACAATTTTTTTCACATTTTTTTCGAAAGCCACTTATTCTCCATTTAGTTCTTCAGGGGAATAAAAGCCTTTCCGGTCTTTGGTGGCCGCCCGTACAGCTTTGACAGTAGCAGTTTGTACTGCCGAGGCCTCATTGCCAAATGAGTTGCGCACATAAGTCAACACTGCTGCCACCTCTTCATCATTGAGCAAACCACCAAACGGGGTCATTGGCACCTGACCGGGATAGGTTTTGCCATTGACTGTAATGGGCCCCATCAAACCATGAAGAGTCAATTTGATTAAGCGTTCTTCATCACCCAGCACCCAATCGGTCTGGCGCAGCGGGGGAAAGCCTGAAGGGTCTAAGCCTCTGCCATCTGGTTGGTGGCAAGTGATACAATAGCCATCTTTTTGATAAATGCCCCGCCCCAAAATATACAGTTCACGGTCTGCTCCCTGTAGTCTTGTCTCCACGACCGCTTCTTTGTTCTGGGTAACGGATTTCCCTTGTAAATGCGCCAAGGCGGTTTCATAGACCGGACGAAGCCAATCATCCAGTTCATACTGCCCGGCTGCCCCGACGATGGGCTTCCCCTCATCAATTGGTAGCCAGGACGCAGCCACAATGGCTTCCATGCGGACACGTCCGTGCGGATCTTCCGCCGCGGCTTTCAGCAAATTCACGTAATCAGGAACCTGATGTTGCATATAGCGCAGTACCCGTACAGAAGCGGCTCTTACCCGATAATCTTCTGCTTGCAGGAGTTGCTTTAGGAGATCCTGATCGACTTTGTTCATCCCCCAGCTGACCCAGAGTCCTTCCAGTTGATGCTGCAGATATCTCTCATCCTGAGGATCAAGATCAGTCAACCATTTCTGCGTTGCGGCAAGCACCTCGCTCTGATTCCGGCCGCGCAATTCGCGACGGCTGCGGTAGCGTGTCCGGTACTCAGGTAACTTCAGATTGTCCAGGAGTTGGGAGATAGTGGCTCCGGCCACTTTGGCGGGTGCGACAAGTGGGCGACCCGGATAGGTAATCCGGTAGATCCTTCCATGCGCATGGTCTCGTAAAGGGTCGCGGGCATTGTGCTGCATGTGCCCAATCAACACATTGTGCCAGTCAACCAGATAGAGAGAGCCATCTGGGGCAAATTCCATGTCCACCGGGCGGAAATTCGGATCAGTGCTGGAAACCAGATCCTGCCGATGCTTGGTCAGCATACCGGTTCCATCGTCTAGCATCCGGTGTTGTTTCGTCCCGAGAAAGCCAATAGAGTTATTGATCAGCATATCACCCTGCACTTCATCCGGGAAATGTCGGCTGGACACAAATTCCAGTCCGGAGGTAGGACGAACCCGATGCGCTTCTTCGATCAGGTTTTTGCCTTTGTCGGAGGACACACCATAAACTGGTTTGACACTTCCCGCCAACATCCAGCGGACATCCGGGCCGGAGGTTTCTGCATAATAATGCTGCCCCCATTCGTCAAAGGCGATGCCCCAGGGATTGGGAATCGGAACCTGCGCCGTGCGCTCCAGATGTCGACGTTGGGGATTGTAGCGGTAAAATCCGCCATTGGTGGCGCGAACAGGGCCATAGGCGGTCTCTACATTGGTGTGAAGAAATAAACCTTCAGCCATGTAAATTGCCCCGGATGGATCAGCACAATAGGCGCTGTGGGCGTGATGGGTATCGTGATCATCAAAGCCACTGAGCAAGACTTCTTTCTGGTCCGCTTTGTCATCTCCATCTGTGTCTTTCAGCAGGACAAAATCTGTTCCCTGGGAGAGATACACGCCTTCTGGGGCAAACTCAAAACCCAGTGGCAAATGCAAGCCATCGGCAAAGGTCGTCTGTTGATCAGCCCGATTGTCGCCATCAGTATCTTCCAGAATGATCAGCTTGTCATTCGGCTTGGTGTCTCCTGGTCGATAATGCGGATAGCTGGGCATGACCGCCACCCACAATCTACCCTGATTGTCAAATGATAGCTGAACCGGATTGGCGAGGTCGGGAAATTCCTTTTCTGAGGCAAAAAGCTCAATGCGGTATCCCGGTGGTACAGATATCTTATCCAGGGCATCTTGTCCATAGAGATATTCCGGGCGACCGTTTTTATCTGATTGCCGATAATTGGTCTGAACCGCTGGTAACACATGGGTTTGCTGATCGGCGGCGGCCAGATCGTAGCTTTTTCCCTGAGCAATCATCCAAATCGCTGTATCTCTGTTGGCAGTCATCTGGCGGATTTTCTTTATTTCTGCGGGATAATTGTCTGGGCCAAAAGGATTGTAGCGGCGGCCAAATACATGCACACCATTGGGAATTTTGACATCATTTTTCCAAAACCAGTTTTTCTCTTGTACCGCCGCATGGATGGCGTTTATGTTTCCACCCGCTTTCTTTTCTTTTTTTCCAAAAATCTGATCAACTAAAAAAAGGGAAAACAGTGCATTCCCAGCCTGATTGAAGGAAAAGCCATCAAGTGTCAAGGGGCGGTTTTCTTTCATCCACTGTTGACTGACGGAAAAGGCATCTACAAATGGAACCTTTTGGATGCGTGCAACTTCGGCCATCGCATCACGATACAGTTTCAGGTGTTTATTTTCCTGTTTCCCATCTGGCAGGTCCTCTTTATACGACAAATCTTCAAAGGCAATGGGGGAAACCAGTACCAGTTCCGCTGCTTTTTCACCATTGTATTTTTGTGTACGTGTATGTTGAACAAAAGCAGTTAATTCACCTATAAAAGCTTCCAGGCCGGCTGGTCCATTGAAGGATTCATTGTAGCCAAAGAAAGCAATGAGTACATCAGCCTGATGGCGGCTGAGCCATTCATCAGGACTTTCAAAATGCCCTTCGCTCCCAGATGGATTGGCCAGTTCTGTGAAAAAGCTATCGGCCCCTGGAAAGGCCCAGGGATGCATCCGGCCTGAGTGTGGTCGAAAACCGGGTGTATTGCCAGCATCACACATATTCCGGATATATAAAAGACTATCAGGATACCGGCCGTGGAGCTCTGTTTCAAAAAAGCCATCCTGCATCAATCGCGCCCCCAGATTGTTGCCAATGAGAAAAATGCGTTGGCCCTTTTGAAGGGAGAGCATTGGTTCTGATACTGTATCGCAAGCAGAAAAACCCATCGTTACAATGAGCGGTAAAAGGAGAAAACCGAATCTTTGGAGTAGGTGAAGCATGGGTCGGGTGGGTGAAGTACGAAAAGACGAGGAGAATCAAATAGCGGTATGGTTGGAAACAAAAATTGGATCAATGTTTTGGCCTGCCAGTAATGCAATCACGCGCTGGACGGTTTGGATACACATTTCATTGAAAGTAGTCGCCGTCAAGCTGGCTGAATGGGGTGTAATCAGCACATTGGGGAGTTGGAACAGGGGATCATCTGCTATGGGTGGTTCCGTCTCCAACACATCTGCGGCAAAACCACCAATTTTTTGTTGTTGCAAGGCCTGGGTCAGGGCCTGTTGATCAACGATCTGTCCACGGGCGGTGTTGATCAACAGGCAATGGGATTGCATCATATCGAGCGCGGTCTGATCAATCAGATGACGGCTTGTATTGGTGAGGGGAAGATGCAGGCTGATGATGTCGGCTGTTTGGAACAAAGTATCTCTTTCAATCATCGGAAAAGGAACATCTTGTTTTTTCTGGTCCCAATACATGACCTCCATGCCAAAGGCATCTGCCAACTTTGCCACTTTTCGACCAATGTTACCCATCCCAATGATTCCCAGTTTTTTCCCTCTGATTTCATCTCCCTGATAGTGCGTCCGGAATTGCCAGTTCCCTTTTTTCACTTCAGAAAAACTCTGCCACAAATGGCGTTGTAAGCTCAGCATCAGGCTCAGACTGTGTTCAGCAACCGTATCAGCATTGCTACCGGGTGCATTGATTACTTTCACCCTTCGCTGACTGGCGGCCGCGACATCCACATTATCCAGACCGACGCCAATCCGTGCAATCACTTCCAATCGTGGGCACAATTCGATTAAATCAGCTGATACCTTTCCTTTGCCTCTGGTAAGAATCGCGTGAATGTCATGCTCTCTGGCAATTGTGGGACCGGCATCTGGCGATACCGCTTGAAAGACAGTACAAGACTGATTCAATATTTTGTCAGCTTCGACTGATGCCGGCTCCAATTGCAGGACATTTTTACGCATCCGGGCCATGATAAAGGGTTGCATTTTCACTTTTATAGCCCCTGAAGTCATTTCGACCGGAAACATACAGCCCCTCTTTGTACAACTCATCTGAAAAAATGGCCGGGTCGATTGTGTCTTTATCAGCCGGATCAGAGGAAAGTTCTACCAAATTACCGGAAGGATCGCGAACAAACATTTGCATGGCACCATCAGGTAATTGACGCACATGGCCCCAGGGTTTGATGTCGATGATCCCCAGGGCTTTCATCCGAAAAAACATCGCATTAAAATCATCTACCTGTACACAGATGTGGCCACGAAATGATTGCGCGTCATCCCATTCTGTGAGATGGAGTTGTTGCGTGTCATTGATTTTGAAAAAAGCCGTGGGATAATCAAATAGAAAAGCTGGCAGTACTTCCAATCCCATTTCTTTTTCATAAAATTCCGCGGCGGTTTCCAATTGATCCACCACCAGCGTTACGTGATTGATTTGCGTAATTCTTGCCATCGCTATTGTTTGTATTCTTTCACAAAGTCCCAATTAATGTTCAACCCCAGTCCCGCCTTTTCGGGAGCCTTGATCATGCCTTCATTTGCCCTGATCTGTTCTTCTACCAGTTCATACATCATCGGATTGCCCCCCAGGGAAAACTCAATTACTGCCGCAGCCGGACTGGCAAATGCAACACTGAGACCTGCCATAAAAGAAAGAGCTGATCCCCAGCAATGAGGTGCCAATTCCAATTGATAGGCGGCAGCCAGGCCAGAAATACGCATACTTTCAGTAATTCCACCTACGATTGCAGCATCTGGTTGGAGTATATCTATCGCACGAAGATCCACCAAATCCCGCATGTCAAATCGGGTGTACTCACTTTCACCTGCGGCAATCGGAATGGACGTCATGGCTCTTACTTCAGCGGTTCCTTTTTTATTGTCAGGAGAAATGGGCTCTTCAAACCAATAGAGATGGCAATTTTCCACCCCTCTGCAAAAGCGCTTGGCCTCCGGCACGCTGAAGGTTCCATGGGCATCAACCATGATGTTTACTTCTGGTCCCAATGCAGCCCGGGCTGCCTGTACCCTTTCAATGCTATTCTCCACCGTTTCATCCATCACCCCAACGCGCATCTTCACCGCTTTAAAGCCCTGATTGACGTACGACTGCAACTGCTCGCCTATCCCCAAAGCGTCTGCCCAACCACCACTGGCGTAGGCCTGCATCTCAGGTCGGATCGCACCGCCCAGCAGATCCACCACTGGTCGATCCATGGATTTTCCCAATAGGTCCCACAATGCCATATCAACCCCACTCATGGCAGAAATCGTCAAGCCACGATTGCCCAGAATCGGGAAGCTACGCCCTCTTTTGATGGCATAATGATCACGGCTGCCATTGTACATCTTTTCCCAAAGAGCATTCACTTTGGTCGCATCCTGCCCGATTAAAATGGGTTTCAGCTCATGTTCAATACAGCTGACAATTGATGCACATACACCAGAAGAACCAACTGCGGCCTTGGCTTCACCAAAACCCTGTCGACCATCTTCGGTGGTAATGACCACCAGTGTCATGTCAAAATTGGTCAGCAGTCCATAGTCAGATCGATGCTGTTTGGGTTGGGGGATCGGGCAGCGTAACCAGTAGGCATCTACTGCGGCAATGTTCAGATTCATAGTAGTCCATCATTCATCAAACGAATCGATGATAGGATAAAATAGTAAACTTTCCGCTGAGATGTATCCGGCCTTCATCGCAAGCGTTTTCATCGCGCTGCATAAAAATGCGGCAGCAACCACATTGGATTGCTGCCGCTCATGAGCCTCATTTTATTGTCCGAAAAGCGATCCTACTGTTTGATGACTTTGACAGTGGTGCTTTGTGAACCAATTTTTAGTCTCAGGAAATACATACCTGGCATGAACTGAGACATGTCAATTCGGGTATTCGGTGCGGCAAGTCTTTGACGACTCATCTGCTGACCGATCTGGTTGAAGATCACATATTCATCAATGATTTGATCTGCCTCCAGTTGCAGGCTTGAAGCAACCGGATTTGGATACACTCTCACACCCAGATCTTCGATGGTCTGGGCACTCACAGCTGGTCCAAACTGGACGTCATCCCAATAGTAAGTTGTATCTGCTCCGGCATTCATTCCACTGGTCCCAAAATGGAAGAAAATGGATGCCTTGTCGTAGGTATTGGCAAGATCCAACGAAGCGGTACCTGCCACCTCATTGTTAAAATCAAATTCCAATACCTCCCAGGCATTGGCAACCGTGGTTGTGTCTTCTGTTTCTACACTGATGTTACCATTGGTGGCATCTTCTACTTTTAAACGAACGGGAATACCTGCCGCTGGTGCGTACACGCGAACGTTTACTCTCGTTTCAGTAGCAGAAAAGGCCATTGAATTGGCAAAGCCAGTACCAGACGGATGCCCCATGGTGGTTCCAGCCCAGGTTTCAGCACCCATGGTTTTGTGGGTTCTGGCAACAGTGTTCATCGCATCTTCAGGGTCTGTGGTCAGCATAGTCGCATTTCCACCAAAGTCAGTAACCGAATAATCAACCGTACTGTCTTCAAAAGTTACTGGCATGTCAATTTGATTCAATGACGGTCCGGGAATTCCCCCAAACTGAACCTCATCCCACAGATATATCGTATCTGCACCAGCCATCATCCCATCCGTCCCAAAGAAGAAGAAGATAGAGGCCTTGTCGTAAGTGTTGTTTAGGTCCAAAGCGGCTGTTCCCATCACTTCATTGCTGAAGTCAAACTCCAGCCACTCCCAGGTGCCACCAACTATGGTGGTATCTTCTGTTTCTACGCTGATGGTTGGATCAGTCGCATCTTCAGCTTTCAGACGAATCGGAATACCAGCTGCAGGCGCCCAGACCCGTACTGTCATTTTGGTCTCAGTCGCAGTAAACGGAATGGCGTTGGCGAAACCGGTACCGCTCATTGGCCCCATGGTCGTTCCGGCCCAAAGCTGTGCACCCAGTGTCTTGGTACTTTGTGCGACAGTATTGGTCGCATCATTCGGATCCGTGGTTAAGAATGAAGAATTGCCACCAAAATCGGTCAAGCTGTAATCCGTATTGGGATCCTCGAAAGTTACAGGGAGATCAATCTGATCCAATGGAGGGGCAGAGACAAATGCCACATCATCCCATAGGAAGACAGAGTCGGCACCAACCGCCATGCCATCGGCACCGAAATTGAAGAACAAAGACGCTTTGTCGTAGGTATTAGCAAGGTCTAAAGCCGCCGTACCAGTTA
>JBCBZF010000925.1:0-2942 GCA_039815525.1 Bacteroidota bacterium
ACTGGCGCCGTGCGCGTCTCATAGCGGATCTCATCAGTGTTTGCAGGGCTACCATCACCAAAGTCCCACGAGTAGGTATCGGCGTTTGTTGAAGTATTCGTAAACGTAACTACTAAGTCTGACGCTGAGAAGGTAAAATCTGCTGTTGGAACAGGTAGCGATACCATGATACTCATGGTTTCAGTATCCGTATCTCCGGTAGAACTGGTTACAGTTAAAGAAACTTCATAGGTGCCAGCGCTCTCATAGGTATGAATGGGATCGGCATCGCTAGATGAATTGCCGTCGCCAAAATCCCAGGCGTAGGTAGAGGCATCGATGGAGTTATTGGTAAAGGTGACCGTCAGCTCATTCGCATCAAAACTAAATGCCGCTTCCGGTTGTGCGTCTGGTTCAGGAGGATCTTCTTTACATCCTACCAGAATCAGCAGGAATGCAAAGGCAGTTGCAATCAGTCGGTTGGAATATGATCGAGTCATAGGATTTGTAGGTCAGAGTTAATTATACTTTTTGAAATAGGTATCGGATTTTTAGCGTAAAGTTCCTTCCGGGCCGTGGGACTCGATAATTGTCAAAGACTTCAGTATTGAGAATATTCCCGGCTTCAAACGTAAAGGTGAAGCCAGACTGACCGATTTTGTAGGTCAGCCCTGCATCCAACTGCCGCTGGACCGGAATGATGTTTTCTTCATTGCGGGTCGTCTGGAAGATGAAATCAAATTCATCCACGAAGGTGTAATAGCTGAATACAGACACCTCGTCCTTTTGGGAAAGTGGATTCTGAAAGCTGTACCTCAGAGATAGGTTGAAAAATCTGGAAGGGATATTGGGAATGGGGTTGCCAATGCCGTTGGTATTGGTGGCATTCGGTTCACCATCTCTGACTACTTCTTGTAGGGTAAAGCTGCCTGAGAAAACCAAATCTCTGACAGGAGCTGCTTCAATGCTGAGCTCAATTCCCCTGCCATCCGCCTCTTCTTCATTGATAAATTGGGCTGGATCGTTTTCATTCCGCCCTGCTTCCAATCGAATTAGATTGGACTGATCCCGGAGGAAGCCGTTGACATCCAGAGAGACATATTGCTCATCAGAAAAATTGTGTCTGTAAAAGGCACCAATATTGAGGTTTTTGCTTCGTTCTGGTTCCAGAAAGAAGTTTGGCTCAATGGTCAAAAAATTGCCAAAGACTTCATCCTTGGTCGGAATCCGGATGGCCTGTTCAAAGCTGCTGCGGAAGAAAAAGCCTTCTTTGATGGTATATTTTAATCCCAGTCCATAGCCCGGCTCGCCTGCTTGTTGTTCAATGCTAAATACCTGTGAAGCTCCGGTAGGCCGGATATCAGTTGTACTTTGGTCGTAATAGTAATATTTACCAAACAGGATGGATTCAAGCTTTTCGCCGAACCATTTGGATTCTAAGGATAGACCGCTGATGGAGCGAGTCAAAAAAGAAGGCAGTGTATTGGGATCGATGGGGTTGTTGTCTCCTACTTTGGGGGCCAAAGGATCTTCACCAACGACCTGTTGATTGCTCAGAAAAGAAGAGGCCTTTATCGTATGATTTGTGCTGAGTAAAAATGCCAGATTGGCGCGGTGGATATGAGATTCACTGGTTCCGGTCCGTTGAGAAGGTAAGGCCAGCACTTCCATGCCTTGGTTATTTTGGGCAACCACTTCCCCAAACCAGTCATATACATTGGTGGTTGAATCATCGACCGCTTCATTGGCAAAGGAATAGTTGCCAAAATAGTCGAATCGCAGTCTGTTATTCAAAAAAGCTTTTCTGTAAATCAGGCTGTGAATCAATACATTGCGGGATAAATCTGCCTCACCCACAGCACGATTTCCCAGACGCACGCCATGCTGTATTTCGTCAAAGCGCTGATTATAACTGAGATTGTAACTCAGTTTATCAGCCCATTTGACATTCAAAACCCCAATTGAACCTTTCACCATAGAGGATTGGTGGGCGCTGTGAAAGCGATTGACTTCTACGTCAATTTCCTGAAAGTTGGGCGTTCTTTGCCTTGCCCGAATCTTATAGCTGTTGTCGGAGTAGTTGAAAAATGATGAGACAGAAAGCAGGAAATGTTCTCCAAGTTTTTTGGCTGCATTCAGCGTGGCAACATGCGTATTGAATGAGCCGATCTGGTAGGATGCGTCCAGATAATCAAAATCAACCTGGCGGGTAATCACATTGATACCGCCTGCTAATGCATCAGTTCCTACATCAATTGGCATCACACCTTTATAAATATCGACCCGCTCTACGGTATTGACCGGGATATTATTCAGTTGGATGCCACCGCCAAGTAGTTCCAAGGGAATGCCATCATAATAGGTGCGGACAGCCAGGCCTGACAGACCATTCAATTGAATGGAGGTTCGACTGCCCAATCCACCGGATTGACGTACCCGTACACCTGCCGTCCGGTCAAGGACCGATACCACATCAGATGATTCACTTTGAAGTGCCTTTACATCAATAGACGCGATTTGAATGGGACTTTCTGAGCGTTTCTGACTTTCAGTTTTCTCCGAAATGACGACCTCGTCAAGTTGAGCAGAAGATTCTGCCAGACGAAACGCAACTTTCAGTGTGCCTGAAGCCGATACTGTTACCTCTTTACTGACCTTTTCATACCCAAGATGTGATACCTCTAAAGTATGTGGGCCAGCAGGAATATCCTGGATAGAAAAGATGCCCTCTTTATTGGAAATAGCTCCTTGCTTACCGCCAAGGAGCCGCACTGTTGCCCCTTCAATTGGGCGATTCGCAGCGTCCGAAATACGCCCTTCAATGTTCCCGGCGAATGCCAGAGAAATCATCAAAAAGACTATAGATAGGAGTGCCCCAAGTCTTTTTACCATCATTATTTTATGGCTAATTCCTATTTAGACTGAATCTAATTTAGGTAAACATAAAGCTGACAAAACTTGCG
>JBCBZF010000334.1:0-6595 GCA_039815525.1 Bacteroidota bacterium
CCCCTGGCATCATATACTCCCCCTCAGTATTTTATTGGAGGGGCTTACCCAGCCCTTGACCATTGCCCTCAATCGCAATAAATCCTACCGGGCACTTTCTATCAGTAAAATTGTCCGGGCGGTCTTTACGGTCGGCCTTGGATTAGCCCTGGGCTTTCTGGATTGGGACTTTTCAGGTTTAATTATTGCGCACCTCAGTGGACAACTCATGGGTGCCCTGGTTCTGCTTCTTGTCTATGTACAACAGGGTGGGTTGAAGGGAAAAAGCTCGGTGAGGGAAATGTACCAGGATAGTCTTTCATTCGATGATTTTCCACGCTTCGCGGTCCTCAGTACTTTTCTCAATGTTGCGTCTAAGCACCTTCCCTTTTTCATGCTACCGGCAAAGTTTGGGCAGGCGGTAACAGGGCAATATTCCAAAGCTGATCGGGTCATGAACCAACCGGTGGTCTTATTCGCCATGCCCATCGGTCGAGTCTTTTATGAAGAAGGCACCGCTGCCTTTGGCAGGAGTCCAGCAGAATTAACACAAATTACCAAAAAGACTTTTCGCCAACTGGCCTTGCTGGGCTTACCGTTTTTGCTCGCCCTCATCTTATTTGGGCCACAACTGTTTAGTTTTGTCTTAGGTAAAAATTGGGCTGATGCAGGGGAATATGCTCGCTGGTTGATGCCTGGCATGTATGTAACGTTCATTGCCTCTCCCCTCTCCTATCTGGTAGATATCTGTCGGAAGCTGAAAGAATTTCTGTATTTCAATATGCTGGTATTTATGATGCGACTGGCTGCCCTACTTGTCGGCGGTGCCTATCTGGATGCCTTGCAAGCAATACAGCTGTTTGGCGCCGCCAATGTGTTGCTGGGCCTGATTCAGATTGGTTATCTGCTTTGGATTTCACATCCACGAGACCTCAAAGGTTCTGATAAGCTGTAAGGTCTGAGATTAGATTCATGGTGCCAAGCGATCGATGGTCCAAGCATTTCCACTTTTTCGATAGGCAAAACGATCATGCAAGCGGCTTTTACGTCCCTGCCAGAATTCAATGTAATGCGGTTTGACACGATAGCCACCCCAATGGGTCGGACGCGGCACCTCGTCTGTCTCTGCGTACTGTTGACTCAATTCAGCGACCTTTTCTTCCAAAGCTTCCCGCCCATCAATCACTTCACTTTGGGGAGAAGCCCAGGCACCGATCCGACTGCCTTTACCACGTTGGTTATAGTAGGCGTCTGACTCCTCAACAGATACTTTTGCAAACTCTCCCTCAATCCGAATCTGGCGTTCCAATTCCGGCCAGAAAAAAGTCAAGGCAGCTTTGGTATTAGCGGCAATTTCCTGTCCTTTCCGGCTGTTGTAGTTGGTGTAAAAGACGAACCCACGCTCATCAAAGCCTTTGAGCAGGACGATGCGGATGGATGGTTGACCATTCTTGACGGTCCCCAAAGACATGGCATTGGGTTCATTGACCTCTGCCTTGACAGCTGCCTGAAACCATTGTTCAAATTGAAGGATGGGGTCATCCTGCAAATCGGCCCTTTCGAGGCTTCCCTGCAAATAATCTACCCGTATATCTGATACTTCGGTACGAAGACTCATGAAGTTTACTTTGTGATGTACATTTGAGAATAAAAGTACGAAGGGAGCAAATTGTTTGGAATGACTTTTCTCTTCCTTCCTGAGGATTTTTTGTATGGAAACACATTTTGTCTACATCACCTGCGGTTCGAAGGAAGATGCCCGTCGCATCGGACGGGCCATCGTCGAACAGCGCCTCGCTGCCTGTGCCAATATCCTGGATGGGATGGAAGCCATTTATCACTGGCAGGGTCAGATTGAACAGGAACAGGAATGCGTTTTGATCTTCAAAACCACTGCAGCACACTATTCGGCCCTTGAAAAAGCGGTTTTGGCATTGCATCCCTATGATGTGCCTTGTATCATTGCGTTGCCGATTCTGATGGGCCATAAGGCTTATCTGGATTGGATTCAATCGGAAGCAGGCAACTGTAAAATATGATCATCCGCAAAGGCACCGAAGCTGATCTCGAGGCAGTACACGCGCTGGTACGGGAACTGGCTTTGTTTGAAAAAGCACCCGAAGAAGTGATCACCAGCCCGGAGGAATACGCCCGGGACGGTTTTGGTGAGCGCAGTTTTTTTGAATTTTTTGTGGCTGAAGACACAAAAGATGGCGTGGTTGGAATCGCGTTTTTCTATTTCGGCTACTCTACCTGGAAGGGAAAAATTCTCTATCTCGACGATTTAGTCATTACTGAGAATTGGCGGCGCAAAGGCATCGGCGGTTTACTTCTGGATCGCCTGGTTCACTTCGCAAAAGAACATAGGGCAAAACAAGTACGCTGGCAGGTCCTGGATTGGAATGAACCCGCTATCAAGATGTACCGAAAAGTCGGTGCCAATCTGGACGAGGAGTGGATCAACTGTAAACTCGAACAAGCAGACATCGATCGCTGGACAACATCATCCCTATGAGAACCATCCTGATTACAGGTGCAACCGCTGGCATCGGCGAAGCCTGCGCCGAAGTTTTTGCCCAACATGGAGACCGCCTCATTCTGACCGGACGCCGGCAGGAACGCCTGGAAGCCCTGGCCAGCAGACTAACCGTAGATTGCCTGCCACTTGCCTTCGATGTTCGGGACCAGAAAGTCGTGGCTGATGTACTCAGCAATCTGCCAGCAGAATGGCAACAGATTGATGTGTTGGTCAATAATGCGGGTCTCGCGGTCAATACCACCCCTTTGCATGAAGGCATCATCGACGACTGGGAACGCATGATCGACACCAATGTCAAAGGGCTACTGTATGTAACCAGAGCCATTTCGCCTGCGATGGTGGCGCGAAAAAAAGGCCACATCATCAACATTGCCTCCATCGCTGGCAAACAGGTCTATCCTGGTGGAAATGTCTATTGTGCCTCCAAGCATGCTGTTGATGCGCTCTCACAAGCCATGCGCATTGACATGCTTCAGCATGGCATCAAGGTGTCCAATGTTGCGCCGGGCCTGGTAGAAACGGAATTTTCCGTGGTTCGCTACAAAGGTGATCAAGACGCAGCCGATAAAGTGTATCGGGGTATGGCGCCTCTTAGCGGGAAGGACATTGCTGATGTCGTCTTTTATGTTGCGGGTACGCCACCACATGTAACCATCAATGATATCCTTGTCATGCCCACCGCCCAGGCTTCTGCCTTTGCCGTACATCGGGAAGAAAGTTGATCAAGGGATTTACTGGCGCATATCCATAAACATATTGACTGAACTAACCACGGCTTTCAGGTCGTGAGGTTTCTTTTGGAAATGAGGGGTAAATGGCACCCAGCCCTTGCCCTCAAAACGGGCTGCAATCCGGTAATGAAAAACTTCCTGATCATTCAGGGCATTCACCCCTGCCTTTTTGCGTTCCACCCGTAATTCCCGAAAGGCTGAGAATGAATATACTTTTTCCTTACTGACCGAAAAGCCCAGCATTTCCTGAAAATGAACCCGACCACTTTGTTTGTCAAACACCACCCGATAACCTTTCACCACCCGGAAGAAAATGGCCACCCCGACTATCCCCATCACGATGCCAGCGATGTAGGTAAACCGATACCATGATTGGACGCCGTGTTCCCGAATGGTCCCAACAATCAACATCAAGCCGGCACCCGACAATGCCAGAAACAACATCCGCATCAATAACGGGCGATCTTCAATCTGGAGTTTTTGCTGGCTTAGAGAAGTGGTTTCCATCCGTTTTTTATAGTTTTATATCTAAAATTACGATTCTCCCCCATGTATCAAACCATTCGCCTCGAAACAGCCGATTACATCGCGACGATCACCTTGAATCGTCCGGATTCCTATAATGCTTTCAACCAGCAGATGGGCGAAGAGTTTTTGGATGCCCTGGATCATTGTGAGAAAAACGATGATATCCGGGTGGTCGTCCTGACGGGTGCAGGAAAAGCCTTTTGTTCCGGACAGGATTTGAAGGAGGTAAAAGGCATGACCAAAAGTCTGGGAGAGATTGTCCATGAACGCTACAATCCCATCATACGCAAGATTGAAGCCATGCCCAAGCCATTTATTTGCCGCCTCAATGGGGTGGCCGCCGGAGCCGGGGCAAGCCTTGCGTTGATCTGCGATTATGTGATTGCCTCTGAAAGAGCAGTCCTGGTATGGGCTTTCGTCAACATTGGACTGGTGCCAGATAGTGGGTCATCATGGTTGTTGCCGCGTTTGGTGGGGCACCGCAAAGCATTCGAGCTTGCCAGTCTGGGGGAAAAAGTCAGGGCCCATGAAGCACAGGAATGGGGCATGATCAATGCCGTGGCACCAGCTGAAGAATTAGACGAACGGATACAGGAAGTAGCAACGCGTTATGCCGCTGCACCTCCAATTGCCATTGGTCTGATCAAAAACATGATCAATCAATCCTATCAGTCATCACTGGATGATATCCTGGAATTGGAACAACAGGGTCAGGCCACTGCTGGCGCAACGGAAGATTATGAAGAGGGCGTCAGTGCTTTTCTCGAAAAAAGAGGGGCGCAGTTTAAGGGACGCTGATCATTTCTGGACTGCTTTTGCCTCAGACAGGAGCGCTTCATCAACATTTTCCCGCTTGATGTTGGCAAAATTCCCACCGCCTTTCCGCGCCAACTCAGACAATTTGGCGATCTGCTCTTCGGTCAATTTCCCAAAGGAAAAAACCGTCAGATAGATATCATCCCCTGCATTGCGTTCTGCAATGTCATAAAGCGGGGGCACATCAAAATAGCCATCAGTGGCCATGATGATGCGATTGTTTCCACCGGGAATGAAGTTGTCTTCGGCCAGCCGATAGGCTTTGCGCAGGGCTGTTTTCCCTTTGGTGGCACCACCAGAACGAAGGTCTTTGATCGCTTGCTGAATGGTGATTTTACGGGCGGCAGAGACGCCATTGAGAATCACCCTGGCATCGCCAGAGTAAACAATGATCGAGATTTGATCTTCGGGACGCATATGATCCAATAAGCGATCGAAAGCGTCTTTCAATAGCGGAAGCTTTTCTGGTTTTTTCATGGATGCCGATACATCCAGCAATAGGATCAGATTGTTCTCGGCCACCCCATTGAAGTCATAAGGATCTTGCGGTTCTACCACCGGAGCTGGGGTATTTGTTGGCAAATTATTCTCTGATATTCCTGGGCCAGCGGTCGGATTGCTATCTACCTTATCGATGATCGGGACAGTGGTGCCTGGCCCCTTGTCTTCAACTGGGGGATCATCCACCGGATCAGGCTCGATGACAGCTGGTTTGACTGGATCAGTACTTGCCACCGGTGGTGTCTCTACCGGAAGCTCTCTCTCTCTTTTGAGGAGGAGATTGGATTTAATGACGTTGTCATACATGGTAGCCGTAACCGTGATTCTCTTACGGGTACGAGGATATCCCTCCGCAATCACAATCTGATCATATACCCGGTCTTTGTTGGGGAGTGGCAGAGTATATTTCCCACGACTGGTTTTGGTCTTACGGATGATTCGTTTGCTTCTGGCATCCATCAGAATGACATCTGCATTCAGATTGGCCCAACTATCTTTGTCCCGAATGGTACCTTCAATCTTTTGGGTAAAGGTTGGGATCTCGGGTTTGATCAGTGGGTCTGCCTCTTTCAAATCCGCAAAATAAATGTCTCCATCCCGAATAAAGTAGGCTTCATTGCCATCCCCAGTCAGAATCAAACCGTAGTCGTCTGCCGGGGTATTGAAAGGTGCGCCGACATTGACTACCTCTCCAAAAGTCGAATCATTGATCAGCGTGGTTTTATAGATATCCAGGCCACCAAAACCTTTGTAGCCATCTGAGGCAAAGTAGAGAGTTTTGCCATCTGCCGCCAGGAAAACGGAGCGGTCATCGCCGGGCGTACTTATTGGTAATCGTTTGCAATAGGTCCAGCCGTAACGAGATTGCCGGCTGAGAAAAATATCCATGGGTGCATCATAGTCTGGTCCGGCAGCCACGACGAAGGTTTTTTCATTCACAGAAATACTCATCCCGTCGGTAGCAGGCAAATGGTGAAAAAACTCCGTAATGCCACCTCCCAATCCGCGTGGGGAGGACCATTTGTTGCCATTGCGCTCCGCCATATAGTAAGGCCCGCCGGTCCGATCCCACATGATGTTCCAGCTCTGGAAGTAGACCCGCTTGCCATTGGCGCTGATATTGGGTTCATCTTCTCCCTGAGAAGTATTGATCCCATAAGGCATACAGCGTGGATTCTGCCAGCGATTGCCGACCCTTTGGGCGTACCAGATATCTCCATCGTAGACCGAATCGCCCCGAAAGGTCATATAACTTCTTGACCAGCTCTTCCCCCCTCGTAGAGACATATAATATAGGTAATTGCCATCTGGTGTAATGGAGAGATTGGTTTCACGGGCAGAGGAATTCAGTATGCCTACCCGGCTCACTCGGATACGGTCTTTATGGTCCAGAATCGTCGCACCGCGTTGCGCTCTCAAACCAGACAGGCTCAGCATGACACAAAACATTGCGATCAGACCAACAGACAGAATACGGGACATGGAAGTGAAGAAGTTTAGC
>JBCBZF010000274.1:0-7233 GCA_039815525.1 Bacteroidota bacterium
CTCGCCTGACATGGAGGAGTATCTAGCAGATGAGCGACGCACAGCGCTTGATGACGCTCGAGCAGGCATTACGCAGTCAATCGGGTGGCAGAATTCGTCTCTCTCGCCAATTTTGACATGATCTCCCGCGAAATCCGGGATCTTCTGGATCAAAGTGCATAATTTTTTGCAACCCTTTCTCGGGCTTGGCGTATAGAATATCAGTTGTGTAAGACAACCTCTTACATAGCTCAACTTACAGACAAACAAACACGACATTTTGAAAACGATCAGCCCTGCTGGTCGTTTTTATTTTTTATTTCACCCCACTCTCTCTGATCCTCCCTCGCCATTCTCTGATCAGTTCGTGTTAGATTTGCAGGCAAAGCAGACCGAAAATCGAGATTGTTACCGCTGTGATTGGACCGTTCACCGAAAAAATGGGGCAACTGATGCTTTCATTTCCTATATTAGTATTGTAAGATTTACCCAACTCTCGTCAGTTTTATATGGAGCACTGTTAACCCCCATTTTTATGAGTACCGTTCTTGACTACATCATTGTTTTCTTTTGGGGCATGTTTTTCCTTGCCACCTTCCTCGGAATTTTCGTGAATTACCGGAAAGGCAACCAGCTTTCTGCTCAATCTCTTCCACAAGAAGAAGTTGAGATGACTGCTATGCAGCAGTTGGCAGATCAGGAGGCAGCCTGATCCGAATCAGTATATTTGTTCGATATAGCGTTGCAAGGCAACATTGATCACGTCCTTGATCCGAATGCCTTTACGGCGGGCAATTTCCCGCGCACGTTCCAACACCTCCGTCGTAATCATTGTGCTAAAGCGGCTCTCTATTTTGGGGACCGCCATCTGATCTTTTGGCGTTTTCTTCCGCCAATTGACATCCTGTGGAATGATGTCATCAAAAGCATTGCTGTCCAGCGCATCTTCAATGGTATCTAAAAAGCTCTTACGGACAGGTTTGCTACTGTTTTCTTTCCGGGCCGGTGTTTTAGGGGAAATCTTTTCGTCTATGCTATCCAGGAATCGCTTTTTCCGATTGTTGCGTACCGGCGTTTTTTCATGGCTTTGCGGCGAAGCATTTTTCTTCCCTTTCGACTCCCGGATCGGAATCAAATCTGCCAGGACGTCCTCCCCGAACGCATCACCCAACCGATCCAGAAATTTTTTCGCCATGTCTTGGTAGATAAATGATAGATAGTAACCTTTCTACGGAATTTATTTTGCTCTGTTTATCTCTAAACCGCCAGTTCCTGGCGTGCCCGGTTCACCACTTCCTCGGTTAGCGCAAAGTAATCCTCCGCACCATTGCTTTTATCGTCATAATCAAAAATGTGTTTGCCCATGCTTTGACATTCTGCCAGGGAGATATTCCCCCGGATTTTGGTGTCAAAGATCATTTCACCGTACTCATTGGCCGCATGCTGCAGCACATCACGGTGCAAAACCTTGCGGTGATCAAATTGTGTAACGACGATGCCCAGTAGTTCCAGCCGATTGTTCATACGGGTTTTGACAGTCCGGAGAATGCGGATAAAATCTGTCATTCCCTGCAAAGACAAAATCTCGGGCTGGAGCGCAATCACCACAAAATCACTGGCAGTGAGGGCTGAAATGGTGAGCGCACCCAATGAAGGCGGGCAATCAATCAAAATGTAATCAAACAGGCCGCGAATGCTGTCCAGGCTTTCCTGCAGGATAAATTCTTTTCCAACCTCATTGTTCTTTTCAAAACTGGCCAGGTGCACCGAAGCAGGCACCAGATGCAGCCCTGCAATCGGCTGAATCATCTTCTGGATGTCGTCCTGAAAGGCCAGCACCTGATAAATGGTCTGTTCCTGCTTTTTGAGTCCCAGGGAAAAAGTCGCATTGGCCTGGGGATCCAGGTCAATCACAAGGACTTTGTAGCCGGCCCGGGCCATCCCGGCAGCAAGGTTGACAGTGGTTGTGGTTTTTCCAACCCCACCTTTATGATTGGCAATGGCAATTACGCTCATATTCTGTTCTGTCGATGATCGCCCAAAACTAGAGAAAGCCGCCGGGAAAGAAAAGGAATTCTCGCGCATGGACATTTTTATTCCCCAAAGCTTCCATTCGGCGATTTTTTCAGTCACAATATACAACCCTGACCCAGCTTTCTGAAATTTATGTTGAATTGGGATGAGAGCGCTGTCCCGAATTTGATTTGGGAGCTTTTAGGTGAGAGCGCTGTCCCAAACTTGATTTGGGAGCTTTTAGGTGAGAGGTGAGAGGTGAGAGTAATTTATTTTGAAGTTTTGGGCTCCAAATGCTCAAACCTGCTAATTTGACTCCTGACTCCTGACTCCTGACTCCTGACTCCTGACTCCTCACTTCACTTCACCTGAATCCGCCATTCTTTCAGGCGAATCGGCTCCGTTTCACCGGGTAGATACAGAGTTGGATACAGGATGAATGCTTCTTTGCTGGAGTGGGGCGTCAATAAGTAAGGATACAATGGATGTTCCTGGCGGCGGATGCTTCCGTTGGGAGATGTCAGGCGAAGATAGGCTGAGGGTACGCGTGGCAAAAAGATTTGGGCGGCATTGGGTCTGCCCACCAGCAGATTCTGCTGGCCACCGGGCAACATCACCACGATATCTGCCAAATTGTGGCGATCGATGGCAATCTGTTCTGCAAGAATCCGTTCATTGACGAGTCGGCCTTCCTCATCGAAGCGCTGGGCGAATTGCAGAGAATCTTCCACCATTCGCGCATAAAGTGTCATGCGGCCATTTTTGTGGAACAGCAGGAGGCGACCGTCTTTGCGGTCCTGCTTCCATTCCCGCAACATGCGGAGAATGCCATTTTCGTAATAACTTTTCTCCGTTCCGTCCCGCATGCCACTGCGGTAGGGCGTTTCGGACTCGACTGCACCATCTGAAAAATAGGTAACCGCAGTCCCATCATACATCCCCTGCTGATTGATGGGATAAACTGCCCGCAGGCTCCCATCACTAAAATAGGTGGTGGATGTCTGAGCCTGCAGCGTAAGAAAGCTGATCAGGAAAGAAAAGGATACGAGAAGCCGATTCATAGGGACTTAAAAGTACCGATTTTTCGGCATAAATATACGATGCATGTACATCGGAGCATTCGACAAAATGCATTTTTAGCCCTAGACCACACATCGTGTCTTCCTGAATCAGTTCCCGGGATAGTATACAGGAACTTCTAGAGATTCTGAAACGGGGTTCAGAATGACAAAATTGTCGGTTGTCTGATTGCTGATCGCTCACTCTGCATGTGTAGTACATCCGTCCTCTGCTGGAAGAGGTGGAAAACATTCTTGCCTTGCTGCGAAGCTGAGGCATACCGGGCATTCTCAGTGCATACACCCCACATACACCGAAGCCGTCTTTACATAGGCATCTGCGTAATATGATTTTGCCCTGGCAACTACTTCTTTCAGCGGTTCACTTCCTTTTTCCCTACTTGAGATCATCACAACATAATAGCCTTCCGCAAAGCCCTGGTATTGGTCGGAGTACTCAATGCTGATATATTCTCCATCATCCCAGCGACCTCTGGCGATGTATCCATGATTTTCGCCACAGCCACAAATGGAATCTGTATCCAGCCCCAAGGTCGGATGCGGCGCATAGCCTCTCAGATTGACTGCGAGATCTAATTTTTCGCTTGCTTCGTTCGCTGTCTGTAAAGCCGCCTGGTAATCTTTGGTGGAGTGAATGATAGCAAATGATTTTTCGACGTCGGGTATTTGAGCATTTAGGCCTGTGAAGAGGAGACTCAACAGTAAACAGAAAATGGTGATGGATGGATTCATGTTTTCATGATTATGCAGTTACCGAGGCTGAAAACAGCGTCGGCGAGCTGAGTAAAATCAAAGCTGACACATACATTTTACCAGACGAGTTATTGCTCCCACTTGGTCAGAAAAAGTATGGACTCTCCATCAATCCATGCTATACAGCGGAATGTTCCCAAAGAGATTGATGGGCGTGTAGGGATGCTGGCGGCCCTGGGTCAATTCCTTGACGCGCTCGGTGATGTAGAGATTGAGTTCCAGCAGGGAAATGATGCGGTCATGATTGAAATCGGCTTTACCATCAAGGCCTTCGAGCATGGCTTTGGTGAAGGCACCATGGCCCCAGCGGGGGTTTTCGTAGGAAAACTCTTTGCCGCTTGAGGAAGTCATCACGGTTACACCAGACTCTTTGCTCACCAATTCGGCCACGGCCGAGTTGAGGTTGGCACCTTTGATAGAGGCGAATTCGAGCAGATCATACGCAGACTGCCCACTGTGGCAGGCATCCAGCAAAATCAATTTTTTGCAGGGGGTTCCATTCATCCCTTCGGTCAGGTCGCGGATATTGAGTGCGGTGGCGAAGAGATTATGGGGATGAAAATCATTGGGCAGAATGTAGAGATTGCCTTTGCTGTCGAGAGCGCCGTGGGTAGAAATAAAAATCAGGATCATGTCCTTTTGGGTGGCCTCTCTTTCCAGCCAGGAAATGCCCCGCTTGATGTTGATCAGGGTGGCTTTTTCATTGAGAAATTGCTTGACCCGGACTTTGTTGAACAGCTTGCCGGCTTGCTTGGCAAAGCGATTGGAGAAAGCAGCCGCATCCGTATGGGCATAAGTCAGGTCCGTGGATTCATCTTCAAAATCTGAGACGCCGACGCTGAGTACGTATAGATTGGGTTTTTGTAGTTGGGAAAATTGATCTTCATTGCGGCTCCGGGCGTCATTGGGACGACTGCTGCCGGTCCCGGCAAAAGCGCTGGCGCTCATGCCACCGTTGGGTGCAGTTTTGACCAGCCACATATCACTGCCACCGACTGAAATGCTTTTGGTGCCACCTGCGACCACAAATCCACCGTCCCGCGCCAGGGCGACCGCGTGTGCATAGTCATTCTTTTCACCAGGGATTTCCTTCTCCCAGCGCTGATTGCCATCAGCATCGGTATTGACCAACCACAGGTTGGAGGGATTGCGGCGATCAGACTTTTGTCCCACCAACATCAGTCCACCATCCAATCCAATGGTCATGGAATAGAAAGCGTCTTTCCCATCCTCTCCGAAATCTTTTTCCCAGGCAACTTTACCGGTCGCGGTGAGCTTCAGCAATTTACCATTCAGGCTACGGTTTTCAGGTGAATAGGCCCACCCAGTGGCGTAGTAACCGCCACCAGCCGCCTCCCGGACTTGTTCAACGACATTGTTGCCAGGCGAGCGAATGATCCGTCGCCACTGGCCTTTGCCATTGCGGTCAGTTTTGACCAGCAGCATGTCGGCCCGGTTGGTATTATTGTATTGCTGATAGCCGCCCAGTAGCAGACCATCGTCAGAGGTTTCGATGATGCTAAAAGCTTTTTCTACTCCACTTCCGCCAAAGGTTTTCTGCCAACGCTCTTCTCCTACCGCATTGAGCCGCAGCAACCAGATATCACTGTTGCCCTGACCATACGAATGCGAAAAGCCCGCTACTGCATAGCCACCATCGCGGGTCTGGGTGATGGAACGGGCTTCGTCGGCCTTTTCGCCTCCATACACATGCGACCACATCTGATCCCCGTAGCGGTCCAGCTGAAAGACCCAGGCATTGTTCTTGCCACTCATGGGGTCTTTGGTGTAGCCAGCCACGACATAATTGCCATCACGGGTTTCGATCAGGTCATTGGCCCAATCAAAATCTTCTCCCCCAAAATATTTGCGCCAGATTTCCTCCCCAAAGCGATCCACTTTCATGACCCAAATGTCGCTTTTACCCTTCCCAAAAGAATAGGTAAAGCCAGCCAGGACATAATTGCCATCCTGCGCCTGCACCACTGCAGTGGCGTGCTCATCTGCTTCACCGCCAAAAGTTTGCGAAAAGCGCTCCTGGGCATGGCTGCACAGGCAGAATACGATCATCAGGCTGAGGGTCCAGAGTCTGCTCATTCAAAAGGGGATTACATGATAAAGTAACGTCTGTTACATAGAGGAGATTTTATGGATGGACAAGGATGTGATCTCTCTCCTCACAAGATACGACTTTTCGGCAAAGGAGTTGATGTCGGAGCATCTGTGCAGCCATTTGAGATTTTTTTCAAAAAAAATGAAAAGGCTGTTAAGGTTTTTTTCGGGCACGCGACTATGGCATCAAACAACACAGAAGCTGCGCCCTCAGCGCACAACAAACAACATTATTTCTCAACCATCATGTCAGCCCTATTCACACACTTGCAAAAGCTCATTCTTACCACCAGCCTGTTGAGCTTCTTTCACCTTGCCTCAGCCCAGCCCGACCTTGTGATCCAAAACGAAAGCAGCAACCTGAGCCAGGCCAATGCCGGAGACCAGATTATTCTCGATTGTGATGTTGCCAATATTGGCAGCACGCAAGCGCCTAGCAGTTCGCTCCGCCTGTATTTATCAACCGACGCACAGTACGATGGCGCTGATGTCCTGCTTGGGAGTAAATGGGTAGGGAAAATCGATCCCGGTGCCGACCGGGACAAAAGTTTCACCGGGAACATTCCCGCTGCGACCGCAAACGGTGCCTACTTCATTCTTTTTCGTGCAGACGCCAAAGAAAAAATTGCGGAGGCGAATGAAAGCAACAATGTCGCGGCGATTGCGCTGCAAGTGGGCAGCACGCCAAATCCGCCCGCAAATTTGCCGGATCTGTTTCTGGAAGAGCCCAAGGCGATTGGGCTTACTACCAACTCCGTCTCCCCTGCCCGTATTGCTGCCGGTGCTTCAGCAAAGTTCTCTGTCAATGTGGTCAATTATGCGGGATTGGTAGATACGACTACCTCCGTGGATATTTTTCTCTCAACTGATCCAAGCTTCGACAACACGGATCTTTACCTTGGCGATAAAAATATTTTCTGGCCCGGAGCCCCTGGGAATATAACCAAAACGCTCATCACAAGCGTTCCGGCAAATCTTACTGACGGCATCTACTATGTATTGTATCACATCGATCCAGACGGAATCGTTGCCGAAAAAGACGAAAGTAACAACTGGACCTATTGCGAAGTCACCGTTGGCAATGGCAGCGGCAATTTGCCGGACCTCAGTCCGGTTCAGCTTCAACTGAAGCAAATCCGCTATGGCGCAAATTATGTCAAAGGACGCTTGGAGTTCGTCGAATACAATGCTGGTTCTGCCGGAACAGGATTGCACAACAATCAGATCAATGTCTATGTTTCATCCGACAAGTTTCTTGATCCCGGTGACGTCCTGCTAAGCAGTGTCAATGCAAACC
>JBCBZF010000481.1:0-5359 GCA_039815525.1 Bacteroidota bacterium
CAAAGAAGTTCACCATTAAGAAAAAGCGTCTGCGTGCACGGGCTGAGCAGCGGAGAAGACGTCTGAAGACCAGTCCGCAGACTTTTGGCCGCAAAACTACTTTGGAACAAAGCAATTTTCCTGTAATTGAGGCCCTCGAAGCAAAAGTGAAAGCTGCGCAGGCGTCTTGATCAGACAAGAAAAACATGTATAAAAAAGGGTTCTGGAAACAGAACCCTTTTTTGTTTGCCGGCGTGAAGATTCCTTCACTTATTTTTCTTCTTTTTCTTCAAGGCGAGATCCGCCACAAAAGCCTGAATCTCTACCTTCTCCTTTTCGAAGTTTTCCACTTCCTTGATCAGATCGGTCAGGTCCGCTTTAAAGTCATTGCGCTCAGTGATCGCAGGCCCTGGCTCTTCCCCATATTTGCGATTGAGGGTATTGAGGGTAACCTGAATTTTAGAGATCAATGCCACAGTGCGGGTCTTGAGATTGGTGATTTTGTCCAAAGATTTATTGGTGATATTTCGCACACCAATCAGGGACGTTGCTGCGGCGCCAATCGGCACACTGGCTTCCCGCAAACCCTCAGAAGCAATGCTCGAACTGGCAATACCGGTGAATACACCAACGGTGATGGTTGCCACATCAAAAATGGTGTTCCAGCTTTGCTTTCGTTTGATGGTTTGCCCCAAATCAGTCTCAAGCTGCGTCAATTGGGCCAGCATGTTTTGAGCTGAACCCAGGTTTTCCTGATAGGTTCGGAGCGTTTCCTGCGGGTCGTCTCGATCGCTTACTGTGATTTTGACGCTTTGCTCCGCCCGTTCGATGCCATCGGTGGCGCGAAATCGAATCTCATACGTGCGTTTACTCCCTTTTTCACTGATCAGGGTAAATGGAGGCTTCCAGCTAAAATTTCGTTTTTCAGGATCAAAAGTATAGCCACTGATCCCATCATCGTCCAGCAGCTCCAGCCGTAGGCCCTCGTCCCCGTTGCGGTCCGATAGTTGAATCTTGAGTGTGAGCGTCTCATTCTCTCTGATATTTTTATCCCGGATGGCTGCAAATTCGGGGGGATAATTGATGGCTGATACATTGATTCGAATGGTGTCGTAAACAATGCTCTGGCCATCGGAAGCGGAAAAAATCAAATCATACGCAGTCTGCTTGCTTGCGTACTGGAAGCTCGGCTTCCATTGAAATTTCCCATTTCCACTGTCAAAAAAATAGTCGCTTTCCCGGATGCTGCTGGTCTGTAAACCATAGGTGATTTCATCTCCATCTTCATCTTTTGCTTCTATCTTGAAGGATGAAGCTTTATTCTCGCTGAACACATATTCTTTGGTCTGATGGACAAAAACCGGACTGTGATCTACATCCTGCACAAATACAAAAATGGTCTTTTCGTCCCGCTGTCCACTTTCGTCCTGCACCCGAAAGCTCAGGCTGACGTTTTTTTTCTTGGCATCTTTGTCAGAAGGCGTCCATAAAAAAGTTGCCAGACGATCATTCACTTCAAAACGAGCATCCTTTAGTTTTTTTCCAGTCTGATTGTCGATGAAGTAATCAAGTTTCAGGCGTTCATTGAGGTTGGAGTCGCTTGCCTCAATCACCAATGCAAAGTCCTCTCCTTCCGTCAATTCCAGGAGTCTGCCTCCCAAGATGCGGTTGGAAGAAAACATGATTTCGGGTCGATACTGAATGGGTTTGACCGTGATAATTGCCGGCTGACTCACCTGGTCGTTGGTGAGTGTGTCAATAGCAGTAAAAATGATGGGATGACTCCCAAGATCGGCGTCAGTGGGCATCCAATAGAACGTATTTGTCTCCTGATCAATGCGCCCACCTTTGGCCCAGGCAAACTCAAACCAAAAATCATTGTCGCCATTTTGGTTGCGTCCGCTCAGTTGGATGACCAACTCGTCTCCCGGAAAACAACTTTGCGCCGGAATCGGATCGAGAATGGGTTTGTTCGAGCGTGTAGATTTTTGGGCAAAAAGGAGCAGGGGGACGAACAGCAGAATCAACAAGGGGAAGTGTCGCATAGCCAAGTATCAGGTTGAAAAAGAGCAGGTGAAAATAGGGAAAAAATGCGGTTCAGCCGTGTGGCGGAATGCGGTTGAAATGTAAAAATGACAAATAAAAATCGGAATGGCTGCCTGAGATTTACCTCATATGGTTCAGAAGGGGGAATAATATGTGGGCTCCCTCAGGGGAATAGGCTTTGTAACCAGCTTTTGGTTTGTGCGTCCGAAGGGCGAGGTGCAGAGGCGATCAATTGTTTGCCTTCCTGGTCAAAGACCATATAATGGGGAATCCACTCTACAGCCAGTTCCTCGTATTCTCTGGAGGTAAATTTATTGAGAATCAGGTATGATTTTTCTTGTAAATCAAGGCGTTGACAGCTCTTCTCCCAGCTTTCTCTGTCTGTGTCAAGCGACAATTGGATAAACGAAATAGAATCTTGCACAAAACTTTCCCGCAGGCGTTTGAATGCCGGCATCTCTTCCAGACAGGGCCGACAAGTGGAAGACCAGAAGTCAGCAAAAATCAATTTTCCCTTTTCCTGCTTAAGTATTTCCTTAAAGCTGTGCGTTTCCCCATCCTGACTGAGTAGCTGAAGGTCGTAATCAGAGGAAGCAGCCTTGGTCAATTTGTAGGTCTGTGCGAGCTGGTAGAGAAAGGCGGAGTCCGTGAACTGATGCTCATACTCCTGTAGAAACTGTTCCTTCTCATCGATGCTTTTGTACCGAACGATATTTTTCGCTTCAATGCGTGCCAGCAGCTTCTTTGCAGAATCTCCGATGTGGCTTTTGGACTGTATAAGTTGAAAGCGCTCCAGAAAGTCCGGTTGATTGAAACCGCCTCCCGGCTGGCCTTCATAGGCAAAGGATCTTTCGATCCGGCTCACTTTTTTTCCATAGAAAGAAAGGTAAGCAAAGAGCAATTCGTGGTAAAAACCATAAGCTTGAAGTGGTGCGGCCTGATCATCCAGCACATTTTCATAAGCCAACTGTTTCGCGCCATCCGCATAATCATAAATCGCGAGATCCTCAGCTTCCAGATCTTTTTCGGTTGGAAGCCATCGATCCCATTGGAGGGTTTTCTTGAGAGAAATTTTTTTGGCCTCAAAGAGCGCCTTTGTTTTCCGGTAGGCATAGGTGCTGGAATCGATCTGCTGATTGGTCCAGAGGGCATTCAGATGGGCCAATTCTTGTTTCAGTTGGAAAGCCGTCAGAGACTGGATGCTATCTTCCACTAATTTGCCGATTTGCGCAAAGCTTTTGTGATTGACATCAGCTTGAACCATGTCAAGGTGAATCAAAATGGCCCTGCGATCCATTTCGCTGGCAATAGCTTGACCTGCAAGAATGCTGTCTCGTTTGTACAAATCATAGTTGAGAAAGGGATCCGGACTGCGATGCTGGTTCATGATAGTCGCGAATGGCAGTCCCTTTTGGTAGGTGAAAAGCACGCTATCCCCTGCTTGAAACAGATAGGTAAAGTGATCATATTCTGATATCCGGCAGCTTATTTCCAGCCCTTTTCCCTGATAAGGAATGTCGATGGTATCGACTGCTTTGCGCACCGAAAATGTTTGGTGGAGCTGATGTCGATCATAATAGGAAAGCTTCGTAGAAATCAGCTTTTCGTCCTGTGCAATTGCGCTGCGGTCAACAATGATGGTAATGGCAGTTGGCTTGACTGGCGGATGACCTTTGTCTGAGCATGCACCGCACAGGAGGCTCATGATGATGCAGGACAAGTAAAAATGTTGTGCTTTCATGGTGCTTGTTGATAAAATGGACGTTTACTCAATATACTCAAAAGCGCCGATGTCAAACGGACTGCTCCGCAAGCTGTCTGGTGCACGTCGAAAATCGTCTTCATACCCACTTGAACCAACTGGAAAGTCAATCCCGGCATCAATGGCGGGACTGCCGTTGTTTAAACGATAGTTTTTGGTGAGGAAATCCATAAACAGAGGATCCATGTTCACCAGCGAATTGCGCAAATGCGGCGTGATCAGCGGCTCATTGTCTTCACTGAGACGCACCAGACAATTTTCAAGGATCAGTCGGTCGAATGGTGCATCAAATAGCGTGTCAATCACAAATTCATCTTCTTCACTGCCCCAAATCGCACAATTGACGAAATCTGTGAAAGTTGGATAAATAAAGGCCGTCCCATCCAATATCCGGTAGTTGTTCACTGAAATCTGTGGCGTACGGCGGGTAAAGCCGAAAATGGAGTAATTGGCGAAGGTATTGTTGTAAAACGCATATTTGCCACCGCCTTGCAACAGTACAGTGCGCTCCTTACAGGTATTGACCACACAATTTTCCATGAAAATCGCTGGCGGCGTATTCTGAACCGTTCCTGAATTATCGAATCCCAGTCCATACACGCCGAAGGCACCCATATTCCGGATTTCTGAATATTGAATACGGAGCTTGGGATTCTGATTAATAGAAATCGAATCTACCTGCACGCCGATCAGAGCATTTTTGACCAGGCAGTGCTCCATCACATTGTCGCGGCTGTTGACGCCAAAGCGAATGCCACGCCATTGCGCCGGGTTTTCTCTGAAAGCATCTTCTAATCTGGTCCCGGTAAATACAATCGGATCGCTTTTTAAGCCGACTGCATCCAGACTGCCATTGACAATCAAGGTAGAAAAGAGAATGAAAAATGGCGCATTATTGCTGTCAGTTACCCCAAATTTATAGGGTGTAAAAAAGATCTCAGTGCCTGGCAAAATGGTCAGTTTGGCGTTTTCTGTCACAAAAATGGGACCATCCATCACAATCGGCTTATCAATGGGAAGAGTTTGATCGGTATCAAAAATGTTTCCCTCAACCGTAAATGTATTGCCATCCTGTATGATCCGGGCCCGATAAAAATAGGCATCCAGCACGAATCCCCTGATGAGCATACGTTGCATTTCATTGCCTATCTGAAAATTGATGTATTCCTCAATGAAGCCATCGAGGAGATCAGATTTATGATTGATAAAAATGGTAATCGAATCATTAGCGGGAATCACAATGTCCTCTACATCTTCCCCTTCGATTCCGTCGACAATCATGGAGAAATCCGTATCTGGTGCATCTTCCAGCCAAATACGGGAGATGTTGACCGCCTGCCCATTCTCATTGCGTACGATGAGGCGTTCTGCCGGGCTCAGAAAGGTGGTGAAAATGGAGTCGAACTTGACCGTATCTACATTGAAGGTAAGGGTACCTTCTTCAATGGGATTATTGGGACGTTCGCAACTAAACATGATTGTCATGCCCAACAGGACAAAAGGCCACAAGATTTTCCAATTCATGCCGTAAACCTACGCTTGTCCAGAGAGATTTGCCAGACAAAAATCCAG
>JBCBZF010001295.1:0-1634 GCA_039815525.1 Bacteroidota bacterium
GCACAAAATTTCTCTGCATGAACTTCCGGACAAAGTCAGTGAATTAGCAGATCTTAAGTCTCAGGAAGTAGTCATGATTTGTCGTTCCGGTGGACGCAGTGGCCGTGCCTGTATGTTTTTGGCACAGCAGGGCTTCTCCAATGTTCGCAATCTGGAAGGTGGTATGCTGGCCTGGAAAGCGGTAGTAGATCCGACTTTTGATGTAGATTGAGAAAATGATTTCTCATGATACCTACATTCGGGTTCGCTATGCTGAAACCGATCAGATGGGCTTTGTCTACTACGGCAAATATGCCGAGTACTTTGAAGTGGGTCGGGCGGAGATGATCCGCCATCTGGGCTTCACCTACAAATCCGTAGAAGAAAACGGCATCTTCATGCCGGTTGCAGACCTCCAGATCAAATTCCGGAAACCCGCTCGCTACGATGATCAACTCTGTGTCAGAACCACGGTACCTACTTTCCCGCAGGCCAGTTTCCTGACTGAGTACGAGATATTCAATGAAGCGGATGAACTATTGGTAAAAGGCATGGTGCGCCTTGCCTTCTTCGATCGGGAGAAGTTGAGACCGGTGAGGCTACCGGATTTTATCAAAACCGCAATGGAAAAACACTGGCCGGCAAGTGCGGAAGAGAAACATTTGTCCTGAAATAGCGTCCTGTTAATAGAGGCTTGCTGTTATTCGCTGCATGAAAGCACTTTTTCGAAAATTGATCCTGAAAATTTCCCTGCCGCTAAGGCAAATACATCCACCTGGTTTCCGGGGCATGGATCTGTATGAAGTGCTGCGCTTTTTCTTCCGTGGCCTGACCGACTCCAAATTCAGCCTGATGTCGGCGGCCATGTCTTACAAATTCTTTTTCTCCACCTTTTCGACCCTGATTCTGATTTTTGCGGTCATTCCCCAGATTCCGATTGAGGATTTGGAGACCAAAGTGATGCAACTGATCCAGCAGGTGGTGCCGCCCAATGGAATTGAGTTTATCTCTGGTCTGGTCAATGGCTACCTCAAAGAGCGGGATACGGATCTCGTCTTTGCAGTCCTGATGATTTTATTTGCCTTTTGGGGCGCGACTCGTGGCATCATCGCCATGATGCAGGCCTTTACCAAAAATGATGAAGCATTTAAAAAGCGCAATATCTTTGAACTCTATGGGACTGCTTTTTTGATTTTCCTGATCCTGGGTACGCTGATCATTCTGGCCGCCAGCCTGCTGATTGTTGGAGATGCAACCATTGACTATCTGAAAGCAAAAGAGGTTCTCAGTGATGGGGTTGGTTTGTTTTTATTGGATGGTCTCCGTTATCTGATGACCCTCTTAACCATCTTTCTGGCCATTTCTACCTTATACTATTTGGCTCCGGCTACCTATCAGCGTTGGGATTTCTTTTCACCGGGTTCTATTGCGGCTGGGGTGCTCATCCTTTTTGCGATGTTTGGTCTGAATTTTTTCGTCCAAAAATTCTCTGAGCTAAACACCTTGTATGGCAGTTTGACAGCAGTAATCGTGCTGATGGTCTGGTTCAACTTTATCTCAGTGGTGCTGCTGATTGGATTTGAATTAAATGCTGCGATCGAACTGGCTTCCTTTCAGCAAGGTAAAGCCAGACAACAAGCCCCACCACCACCGCC
>JBCBZF010001107.1:0-2365 GCA_039815525.1 Bacteroidota bacterium
AGGCTTTTGGATACCTTCTCGCCCTGTACCTGAATCAGGTAGATGCCAGCAGGTAGATCTTGTAGCTGTAGCCTTTCCTGATACAACTCATCTTCAGCCCGAAGCTGTCCGCTTTGGATGCGCTGTCCTTGCAGGGAAAGAAGCTCCCAACTAATAAACTGTCGGATGGTAGAACGGATGTGCAGTTGTAATTTCTCTGTAGCCGGATTGGGAAAAGCATTGACCAGGATACTGGCTGGTTCCTCCATCTGCAAAGACAGGACCTGACTGTGTTGGAAAGCACCGTCCAAATCTACTTGTCGCAGACGATAATGCAGCGTCCTTGCTCCCAGTTTATAAGCGTCTGTATCAATAAATTGATAGGACTGAATGTCCTCACTGTTGCCCGCAGCCGGAATATCACCTTTGAGTGGACTGAAGGCAACACCATCAAGACTTCTCTCAACCACAAAATGTGAGCTGTTGATTTCTTTGGCAGTACGCCATGCAAGTAGCGTTCCTGCATCATATTGCTCTACCGAAATATCCAGCAACTCTACTGGGAATGTACCGCAGCTGATGTTATGGCTTGCATCGGTGTCGAGAATGGTGATTTCCTGCCCACTTTCCTGACTTGGTGTGACAAGCTTTCGCACCGTTTGACGAAGACCGTTGTCAGAGACAAAATCAACCTGAACCATATAGGCTTCATTGGGACCGGATGGCAGACCAAAATGAACTTCCGCCGGAGGATTGCTCCCATGGCCAGTACCAGTTGCCACTTCGCGAATCCCGATCAACTGATCGCCATTGCAGTCGCGTACAGTAATATTGGCACCTTGAGCCGGGCGGGAAATACCGCCTCCCAGATTCACCTGGGCGTGTACAATCAGGTAATTGGCAGAGCCATTATCATTGAGATCATTTTCCCAAAGCTGGTTGCTCTTATTTTTGATGTTGACGTACAAATCTAAATCACCATCATTGTCATAGTCTGCGAATGCCATTCCTTCAGCATTCCCATTGAAGTTGATGCCTTTGTTGTCGCGGCTAAAGGAGATGCTGGCACCGGGCTGGGTGGTATTGATAAATAAATATCCACTACCTGAGCTGGAACCGATCATCAAATCGATTTTGCCGTCATTGTTGACATCCCCTACTGCACAGCCATCGGTATTACCCGGAGCGGAAATGCCCGCTGATACCCAGGGCTCACCCCAGTTATTGGGAGATGCCGCTAATTTGGTCGGAGAAAAGGTTCCGCTATTGACACCATCCTGCAGCCAAATCTGATCTGTGCCGGAAGCGCTCCAATAGAAATCAAAGTCGGAATCATTGTCAAAGTCGGCGAAGATTGCACCGCCTTTGAGACCATTGTTGGCCTGTCCGATCTCCGTACCGGTATTGAAGATCCCATTGACATTGGTATAAAGATCCGTCTGGTTTTCCTTTCGGAAAAGAATGTCAACCCAGCCATCATTGTTATAATCTGCACAACTCGCATAATCACCGGTAGCAGCGGTGGTTGGGAGACCGACTGTGGTTGGATCTACGTAGCTGAAGTTGCCACTGCCGTCGTTGGCGTAGAGGTCAATGCCCCAGTTGTGATTTTCCAGCATCAGGTCGAGATCGCCATCACCATCATAATCCATAAACTCCATGCCTTCGGTATTCATCCCACCCGGAATATCTCCAGTGCTGGCACTGTTCACATTGGACGTGATGAGGCTGAAGTCAGGACTTTGATTGCTACCATTCCCAAAGGAATAGCCTTCGGTTGGTCCATTGTTCAGGTATAATTCTACCTTCCAATGAGAGTTTCTTGCCATATCAAGGATGCCATCACCGTTGACGTCGGCCAGAATGATGCTTCTCTCCAATGTGGTAGCGAGCAGCCCTCTACAAAGGGTATTGGTTTGATCGCTAAAACTTGGTGCCTGAGGATTACTGCAATCCGCCATGAGGATACGGGTTCGATGAGAGCCATCATGCGTGTTGACAACCAAATCAAGACAGCCATCCAGATTGATGTCGCCCCAGGCAACGCCACCGTCTTTGTTGCCGCCGATTGCCAGTGCAGCACCCGCACCAGCTGAATTGGCGACATTGACGAAGCTTTGGGCAATGGTCTGATTGGTAAGAACAATGAAGGATAACAGGAGAAAAGCTTGGCACAGTTTGGACTGACTGTACAGGTAAGAACGAGAAGATTTTTGGTCAAAAAACGAAAGCATAGGATAGGAGGTAAAGACCAGGAAGAACGTTAAAAGCCTAAAAATGAACACTTGTTGGCTGGTATTGCCAGGGTCTGTTTTAATTTTTCGTATTATAAAACTCGAAAAATATTCAGTGTGTCATGTAAGTTTTTGGATGATCTGTTACCTAA